>JBDSUI010000016.1:0-32845 GCA_039927795.1 Pseudoxanthomonas sp. | reverse complement strand
AGCTGGGTGCCCTTGGTCAGGCCCAACGCATCACGGACCGCTTTGGGCAAGGTGATCTGCCCGCGTTCAGCAACAGTGGCTTCCATAGGGTACGCCTCAAAAAGTATGCATGAATTGTACGTACTTGGCCGCTCCATGGCAACTCCATCTGGGTGACTGTCGCCATGGATGCCCGGGCCAAAGGGCACTTGTCTTGGATGGGAGCACCGGCGCTGCCCGGAGCAGGTCGCGCCGACATCGCACTGATTTGCCGCCATAACCCTGTCGCCAGAACAGGACTTTCCACAATACGCAACACCACCCTCGCCCTTGCTCTGCTGTTTGCCGTTCGCCTGACATTCTTTATCCCGCCAGCGCAGGCACGAAAACCGTGCGGCACCTACGCCACCGACACCGGGATCACACAGCAGCAGATGGATGCCGCGGTAGCGGGCAAGACAACGCGGAAGCAGATCGGACTAGCCTTTGGCGCACCCAGCCGGCACGCAAAGTTGGGCGATACGCAGGTCTGGTAGGACGACTTTGTCAGGATCAAAGACTTCGGCAACAACATCCAGGACGCGACAGTGTTCAAATCCGGCACGACCGGCTTGCTCGCTGCCAGGTCAAAACCCAATAGCGTCGAAAAGACCGGGCAATCCGCTTATCGATGCAGCCAAGTGCAAGTAATTGCGCGAGTTCTTGCAAGAGCTGCCAAGCCAGCTCCCGACGGATCGTACTTTTGTGCCCCGTCGAGTTTTTAGCGACCCGCGATGACATCGGCCCTACATCTGTTTGTGTAAGCTTGCTCTCTGTTCCAGGCTGGCCTTGGCGCGGCGCGGGATCGCTCATACTGGATGCGGCCCGATGCCCCGGGCGGCCTGCAAACGCAAGCAGGCCTGCCTGGTGCGGGTCAACGCAAGCCATCCGCAAAAGGAGTCATCCCCATGAGCGATTCGTTCTCCACCCTCAGTCATCTGCAGGTTGCAGGCAAGACCTACGGCTATTTCAGCCTGCCCAAGCTGGGCCAGCAATTCGACATCTCCCGCCTGCCCTATTCCATGAAGATCCTGCTGGAAAACCTGCTCCGGCATGAAGATGGCGGGGTTACGGTGGGCAAGGATCATATCCAGGCGGTTGCGCAATGGGACGCCAAAGCCGAACCGGATACCGAGATCGCCTTCATGCCCGCACGCGTGGTGCTGCAGGATTTCACCGGCGTGCCCTGCGTGGTCGACCTGGCGGCGATGCGCGATGCGGTTGCCAGGCTGGGCGGCAAGGCCAGCCAGATCAATCCGCTGATACCGTCGGAACTGGTCATCGACCATTCCGTGCAGGTGGATGTGTTCGGCCGCCCCGATGCGCTGGACCTCAACGGCAAGATCGAGTTCGAACGCAACAAGGAACGCTACGGTTTCCTGCGCTGGGGCCAGAAGTCCTTTGGCAATTTCAAGGTGGTGCCGCCCAATACCGGCATCGTGCACCAGGTCAACCTGGAAAACCTGGCGCGGGTGGTGATGGAACGTGAAGTGGACGGGCAGTTGCTGGCCTTCCCCGACACGGTGTTCGGCACTGATTCGCATACCACCATGATCAACGGTATCGGCGTACTGGGCTGGGGCGTGGGCGGCATCGAGGCCGAAGCGGCCATGCTGGGTCAGCCCTCCTCGATGCTCATCCCGCAAGTGGTGGGCTTCAAGCTGACCGGCAAGCTGCCCGAAGGCGCCACCGCGACCGACCTGGTGCTGACCGTTACCCAGATGCTGCGCAAGTTCGGCGTAGTCGGCAAGTTTGTCGAGTTCTATGGCGAAGGCCTGCAGCATCTGCCACTGGCAGACCGCGCCACCATCAGCAACATGGCCCCGGAATATGGCGCCACCTGCGGCATCTTCCCGGTTGATGCCGAGTCATTGCGCTACCTGCGTCTGTCAGGCCGCGAGGAGCAGCAGATCGCGCTGGTCGAGGCCTATGCGCGGGCGCAAGGCCTGTGGCACGAGCCGGGTCAGGCCGAAGCAACCTACTCGGCGATCCTCGAGCTGGACATGGCCCAGGTACAGGCCTCGCTGGCAGGCCCCAAACGGCCCCAGGACAGGGTGTTGCTGGGCGACATGAAAGCCAACTTCCACGACAACGTCGGCGCCATGACGCTCGGTCGCCGTCTCAAAACCGGTTGTGCCGTAGAGGAACTGAAGGCCGAAGGCGGCGACCAGCCACAGGCCCAGCACCTGGCCGCCAAACCTATCTCGATGATCCGTGTTCAAGACCAGGATGCGGAACTCAAGGATGGCTCGGTGGTGATCGCGGCCATCACCTCGTGCACCAATACGTCCAACCCTGCCGTGATGATCGGCGCCGGCTTGTTGGCCCGCAACGCGGCAGCAAAAGGCCTGAAAGCCGCGCCATGGGTCAAGACCTCGCTGGGGCCGGGGTCGCTGGTGGTGACCGATTACCTGACCAAAGCAGGACTGATGGTCGAATTGGAGAAGCTGGGCTTCTATCTGGTCGGTTATGGCTGCACGACCTGCATCGGCAACTCCGGTCCACTGCCGGACGCGGTGTCGAAAGGCATAGCGAGCAATGATCTGGCAGTGGCCGCGGTGCTGTCGGGCAACCGAAACTTCGAAGGCCGCATCCACGCCGAAGTAAAAATGAACTATCTGGCTTCGCCACCACTGGTGGTCGCCTATGCCATTGCCGGTACCATCGATATCGACCTGCTCACCGAGCCGCTGGGCAAGGACCGTCAGGGACGGCCGGTGTTCCTGCGCGACATCTGGCCAAGCAACCAGGAAATCGGCGACACCATCTCCGCCACCATTGGTCCGGAGATGTTCAAGAAGAACTATGCCGATGTGTTCAAGGGCGACAGTCGCTGGAATGCGATCGCCTCGCCCGATGGCGAGTTGTACGAATGGGATGCCGATTCCACCTACATCAAGAACCCACCCTACTTCGACGGCATGACCATGCACGTCGGCAGCATCAATGACGTGCACGGCGCGCGTGCGCTGGGCATGTTCGGCGACTCCATTACTACCGACCACATTTCGCCGGCCGGCAACATCAAGAAGGATTCACCTGCGGGTCGCTTCCTGCAGGAGCGCGGCGTCCAGCCTGCCGACTTCAACAGCTATGGTTCGCGACGTGGCAACGACGAGGTCATGGTGCGCGGTACGTTTGCCAACATCCGGATCAAGAACCTGATGCTGGGAGGCGAGGAAGGCGGAAACACGCTGTATTTCAGCACGGGCAATCCTGCCGGCGAGAAACTTTCCATCTACGAGGCGGCCATGAAATACAAGGCCGACGCGGTGCCGCTCGTGGTGTTCGCAGGCAAGGAATACGGCACCGGATCATCGCGCGACTGGGCGGCCAAGGGCACCAACCTGCTGGGGGTGAAGGCGGTGGTGGCCGGAAGTTTCGAGCGCATCCATCGGGCCAACCTGGTCGGCATGGGCGTGCTGCCATTGCAGTTCAAGGACGGCGAAAACGCCCAGACGCTGGGCCTGGATGGTTCGGAAACCTTTGACATCACCGGCTTGCAGGATGGCGCCGCCAAGCAGGCCAGCATCACTGCCACGCGTACCGATGGCAGGGTGATTGAATTCGTGGCCAAGGTGCTGCTGCTGACCCCCAAGGAAGTGGAATATTTCCGCAATGGCGGCTTGCTGCATTACGTACTGCGCCAGCTTGCGGGCAAGCAGGCGGCGTAAGCCGGAATAGGTCGGGACGCGTCCGGCAGCCACTGCCGGGCGCGCGCTGGTCCAGTTTCCCGCAAGTCAAATACTTTATTCCCAGTCGGCGTAGTAGACGCGCCACTGCCCTGCTTCCAAGCGCCAGCCACTGGTGATTGCATAAGCCTGCGCGCTGTCAGGCAAGCGCGTGCCACTGCCGCCGGTCAACACCACGTGCATGCGTACCGTTGCGCTGTTCCCTTTGATCTCGATCTGCAGCGGGCCGATACTGACGCCGACTGCTGAATTGCGCAGCATCTGCAGGCGCAACATGTTGTGCAGCGCAGCACGATCTATTCCCGCATTGCCTGAAAAATCGGACGCCACTGCCTCCATAAATTCGGCGACGCGGCGTTCGCTGGCCGCAGTCTGCATCTGCGCCAGTTTTTCGCGTAATGCGGCCTCCGGCGTGTCTTGCCTGCACGCCGACAGCAGCGCCAGCAACAGGATCAGCAGGATCAGGCGCGGCCAGCGCACGTCGTGTTGTCCATTCGCGTCCACTGGTTTCGCCTTTTCCATCCGTAGCGGTATGCTCGCATGGTGGAACCCCACAGTCGTCACGCGCGGTTGGCGCGTGACGCAACCAAACCGAACACCCTGGGGAGGGAGCGCAAGATGAGTCAGGATCGTCCGTGGTTCAACAGTTATCCGAAAGGCGTGCCGCATGAAGTGGACATGGACGAATACCGCTCCATCGTTTCGGTGTTCGACACTGCGGTCAGCAAGTTCAGTGACCGACCGGCGTTCTCCAACTTCGGAAAAATACTCAGCTACAGGGAAATAGAAGAGCACAGCCGCCACTTTGCCAGTTATTTGCTGGGCGAGTTGAAGCTGAAGAAAGGCGACCGCGTCGCCATCATGATGCCGAACTGTCTGCAGTATCCGATTGCGATCTTTGGCATCCTGCGCGCCGGATTGACCGTGGTGAATGTCAATCCCATGTACACCGCGCGTGAACTCAAGCATCAGCTGATCGACTCGGGCGCGGCGGCGCTGCTGGTGGTTGATAATTTCGGCCATACCGTGCAGGAAGTAGTCGCCGGTACGCCGCTCAAGCAGGTGATCACCACGGGTCTGGGCGACCTGCTGGGCTTTCCAAAAGGCGCGCTGATCAACTTCGTGCTCAAGTACGTGAAAAAGCTCGTTCCCGATTACGACATACCGGGTGCAATCCGTTTCAAGGACACCCTGACCCTGGGACGCATGCACAAGCTGCCCGAGATTGATATCGACAGCGAGGACATTGCGTTCCTGCAGTACACCGGCGGCACCACTGGCGTTTCCAAAGGCGCCATGCTGACCCATCGCAACATGGTGGCCAACATGCAGCAGGCCGGGGCCTGGGTGGGCACCGAGCTGGATTTCGGCAATGAAGTCATCATCACCGCGCTGCCGCTTTATCACATCTTTGCGTTGACCGCGAACGGCCTGGTGTTCATGAAGCTCGGTGGCCTCAACCACCTCATCAGCAACCCGCGCGACATGGCGGGTTTCGTCAAGGAACTGCAGAAAACGCGTTTTACCGCCATGACTGGTGTGAACACGCTTTTCAATGGCCTGCTAAATACCCCGGGTTTCGACCAGGTGGATTTCTCCAACCTGAAAATGACCCTGGGCGGCGGGATGGCCGTGCAGCGCGCGGTCGCGGAGAAGTGGAAAAAGCTCACTGGCGTGACCCTGGTAGAAGCCTATGGCCTGACCGAAACCTCGCCAGCTGCCTGCATCAATCCCATGGACCTCAAGGATTACAACGGCTCCATAGGTTTGCCTATTCCGTCCACCGATGTCTGCCTGAAGGACGATGCCGGCACGATCATCACCACCCTGGGCGACGTCGGCGAGCTTTGCATCAAGGGGCCGCAGGTGATGAAGGGCTATTGGCAGCGACCGGAGGAAACGACCAACGTGATGGATGCCGAAGGTTGGCTGCATACCGGTGACATGGCGACGATGGACGCGAAAGGATTCTTTTACATCGTCGATCGCAAGAAGGACATGATTCTGGTCTCTGGATTCAACGTGTATCCGAACGAGGTTGAGGATGTCATAGCCAGCATGGAAGGCGTGCTTGAAGTGGCAGCCATTGGTGTCCCGGATGAAAGGTCTGGCGAGGCCGTCAAGGTGTTCGTAGTCAAGAAGGATCCCGCACTTACCGCCGATCAGATCAAGGCTTATTGCCGCGAAAACCTGACTGGCTACAAGCAGCCCAGGACCGTGGAATTCCGCACTGACCTGCCGAAGACCAACGTGGGCAAGATACTGCGCAAGGAATTGCGTGACCCGCCTCCGGCGGCTGTTGCATGAATCCCGAAGCCGGCAATTGCCGGCTTTTTTTTGTTCGCCATCCGCTGCTTATGAGCAAACATGATGCTCGTCACAGTTCGGCGGCGTGGCCTGCACTGAGCAAGCCACGGTGTCTACTGCAAGGCCCCGTATAGGCTTGCGGGCCTCTGGTTCAAGAGTAGGATCTGGCCGTGCATACCCGCACTCACAACAGCCGCCGATCCGCCGATGCCGCCCATCGGGGACACCCTTGCCGAGGATGAATCACAATGAACAACGTCGAAAAACTGCTGCGTAGCCACCCCTACGAAACCATTAGGGTTGATTCCGAGCCCAGCGGTGACAGCCACTGGATGTACATGCATGCCAATTCCGCACCGGGCGTGCGTCCCTGCTTCCACAGCAACATGCTTGACGATGTTCTGAGCTTCATGAATTCGATCACCTTGCGTGATTCGCAACGGCAGTCGGGGAAACTGCGTCACCTGGTGGTCGCTTCGGAAGCTTCCGCATTCAATCTGGGTGGGGACCTGGCTCTTTTTTCACACTTGATCCGCGAAGGCAATCGCGACCGCCTTCTCAGCTACGCCCGCCGCTGCGTTGACGGCGTTTACCACCTCAACACGGGGCTTGGTGGTGATGTACGCACCATCGCGTTGATCCAGGGCGATGCACTGGGTGGTGGACTCGAGATCGCACTGTCCTGCCACACCATCGTGGCCGAGGAAGGTGTGGGCATGGGCCTGCCGGAAGTGCTGTTTGGTCTGTTCCCGGGCATGGGCGCCTATTCGTTCCTGTGCAAGCGCATGTCGCCACAACTCGCCGAGAAACTGATCCTTGAGGGCAACATCTACAGCAGTGACGAGATGTACAAGATGGGTGTGGTCGACGTGCTGGTTCCCAAGGGCCAAGGCGTTGCGGCGGTGCAGGATCTCATTGTCAAGCAGCAACGTTCGGGCCACGCCTACCTGGCAATGAACGCATGCCGCAACCTGGCCCAGCCGGTGGGCTACGATGAGTTGATGCGCATCACCGAGGTCTGGGTGGACACGGCGTTGGCTCTGGGCGAAAAATCGCTGCGCATGATGGAACGCATCGTGCGGGCGCAGGAAAGGCGCTCGGCCGTGCGGGCTGCCTGATTTCCGCAGAGAGGATCGGCTGGAGGACGCTTCCAGGCGGTGGCGCAATGCCGCCGCCCTGGGTCTGCTTCACCACGGTTCCGCAATTGTCCGGAACCGCCGGCCCTCAGAATACCTGTGGGCCGTTTGGCAACCCGTCAACCTCGCCTACAGGCGGTCGGTGCCCTTGTCCGCACTGTCGCGAACGCGTTTGCGTGCTTCCAGAGCGGCACGTCCGTGACTCAGGTTGGCATTCAACATCGCAAGGCGGTGACGCCATTCCTTGCAGATCTGTGAATCGGCGAGCAGCATCAGTTCGCCGCTAGACGCCGCCAGCTTTACCAATCCCAGGTTGCTGGCGACGCCTTTCAGTGCATGTGCATGCTCGCGCAGGTGACCACCATTGCCCGATTCCATGGCATGCGCCATTGCACCCAGGCAGCCATCGGCATCATTCAAACACTGGGTGATGAACTCGCGCTCGAAGGCTTCACCCATCCCCAGGGCGCTCAGTTCGTCGAGTACCCCCGGGTCTAGTACGTCATCCGACGCTGCCGCCAGGGTCGGCTGCCTGCTGACCGGAGCCTGCGCGGTAACGCGCCCATTGAGCGCGATCTCTGCCAGGACATCCAGCAGGCGCGTGGCCACGATTGGCTTGGCCAGGAATGCACGCGCACCGGCCTGCTCGCAACGCGATATGGCATCGGGGGTAACATCGGCGCTGAGCACCAGGACTGGGGTGCGGGGCCCACCGCCGGCTTCCATTACCCGCAGTTGCTTCAGCAAGTCCAGGCCGCTGAGACCCGGCATGTGCAGGTCGACAATGACGGTGTCGTAGTCGGCCATCTCCAGCGCATCCAGTACCTCTTCACCCCCGTTGACGCACACTACCCGATGCCCTGCCTTCTGCAGGAGGCGCTGCAGGACCATGCGATTGGCTTCGTGATCGTCAGCCACCAGGATCTGCATGCTGCGCACGCGGGCGCGGTGGCGAAGGAAGGGATCAGAGAACGCGATGATGTTCTCGGCACCATGCGCAACCTGCTCTTCGATCCAGGCCGGCGTGACCGGCGCGGTGGATGTTTCGGCTGCAGCAAACGGCAATTCCACCCAAAAGCTGCTGCCGCGATTGACGGTACTTTCAAAGCCGATGATGCCGCCCATGGCTTCGGTGAGACCCTTGGCAATGGTCGTGCCCAGGCCGGTGCCGCCATAGCGCCGCGCCATGCTCACATCGGCCTGCTCGAAGGCCTCGAACAGGCGCGCACGGACGCTGGCCGGGATGCCAATGCCGGTGTCGCTGATTATGAAACGCAGATTGAAGTCGTCACCCTGTGTGTCGGCAAGCTTGATCTGCAAGCGCACGCTGCCGGCGTCGGTGAACTTGACCGCGTTGCTGGCCAGGTTCAGCAGGATCTGGCGCAGGTGGCGCAGGTCGCCACGCAGTTTGGCCGGCACATCAGGCGCGATATTTACTTCGTAGTTCAGTTGCTTGGCCCGGGCCTGGGGCAACAGGATCATGCCGATGCTATCGACCAGCTCACGCGGCGAAAACTCAACGATTTCCAGCTTCAGCTTGCCTGCTTCGATCGCCGAGATATCCAGCACATCTTCCACCAGCGCCAGCATGCTGCGGGTGGAAGCCTGGATGGTCGACAGGCATTCGCGCTGTTCGCTGTCCAGCTGTGTGGTGGCCAGCAACTCGGACATGCCGGACAAGCCATTGAGCGGCGTGCGGAACTCGTGGCTCATGTTGGCCAGGAATCGGCTCTTGGCCTCGTTGGCGCGATGCGCTTCCTCGGTGGCGCTGGTCAGCTGGCGCAGCAACCCCGACAGATACATGGGAACGGCAATCAGGCCCAGCAGCAAGCCAATGCCCAGGCTGCGGTTCAGGACCCAGTAGTCGCTCAGTACCAGTACGAAGCTGAAGCTCACGCAGGCCATTGCCACGGCGATGGTCAGATAGGTATTGCCGTAGCGAAGGCCATTGCCAACCGTGACCCACATCAGCACGATATAAGCCCAGGCCAGCGGTTCGCCCATGCCGATCATGGCGGCGACCATCAGCCCGTAGTCGGCCACCATGCCCAGGGCGCGGCGCAGGCCGGACTTGCCGGGCTGCGCGAGGATCCACACGATGATGCCGATGCCGTTGACCAGGCCCAGCAGCACGATGGCGATCACCACCGAATAGTCGCTGTGGCTGAGCAAGGTCCGCGACGAGGGCAGCAGCGCGTAAGCCAGGATCAGCGATATCAGGCCGATACGGACGATGGCCTGGCCGTGCTCGCTGTCGGGTCGATTCGACAGCCTGCCCATGATCCAGGTGCTCAGCGCGTCCATGTTTACTGCATGCCCGGGCGGACGTTGACCGTTGAATACTGCTCGCAGATTTCGTCCAGCCTGGCGCGTCCACGACCCAGCGCATCGACGCAGGCCGGGTCGAACAAACGGCCGCGCTGCGCATAGAGGTAGGCCAGTGCGGCGTCCTTGTCCCACGCCTTCTTGTACGGCCGTGGGGAGATCAGCGCGTCGAACACGTCGGCCACGGCCACGATTCGCGCCTCCAGCGGAATTGCGTCTCCCTTGAGTCCGTCGGGATAGCCGCTGCCGTCGTAGCGTTCATGGTGACGCAGCGCAATGATGGCCCCGGCCTGGATGAAACGGTTGTGGCTGCCGCTGAGCAGTTCGTGGCCGATGCGCGGATGGCGGCGCATGATCGCGGTTTCTTCCTCGGTCAGCGGGCCGGGCTTCATCAGCACCGAGTCGGGAATGGCGATCTTGCCCATGTCGTGCAGTGGCGCGGCCATCTCGATGGCCCGCACTTCGTCTTCAGGCAGGCCCATCTGTTCTGCGATCAGGCCGGCGACGTGGGCCATGCGCTCCAGGTAAGCGCTGGTGCCGCTGTCGCGGTATTCGATGGCGCGCGCAAGCCGGGAGAGCGTCTCGCGTTCACGCTCTTCCACTTCATGCATGCTGGACAACAGTCGCTGCTCCAACGACATCGCGCGCTGCTTGATGTTCTCGCTTTGCTGGCGTAGCTGCAGAAGGTTGCGGCAGCGGGCGCGCAGTTCGCGCGGACGCACTGGCTTGACCAGGAAATCGATGACTCCGGCCTCCAGCGCAGCCTGCCGGACAGGTTCGTCGCCCACCACGGTTATCAGGATGATCGGAATGTCACGGTGCATGGGCAGACGGCGAAAGCGGCGGGCGAATTCCAGCCCGTCCATGCCCGGCATGCGGTAGTCCAGCAGCAGCAGGTCGGTGCGGTTGGCTTCGCACCAGGCCAGCGCGACGGCAGGATCGCCGAAGTCGTGCACGGCCAATTCCGAGGTAATGTCCTCGATAACGTGGCGCAACATCGTGCGCGCAGACGTTTGATCGTCAACGATGACGATATCCAAGCCGCTTCCCACCCCATTGAGCCACGCTGTGTGGCTGTCGGGTGAGGATACTCCGGTGTAGAGCCTGCTGGCATCTAGCATTGCGTGAACCCTCCCGGTCTATTCGCCCGCATTGCGAATGGACCGGTGCTGCAGAACGGGGAGACCTTCGCCCCGCATGCCGGGGGAACGGGAGAGAAGGTCCGATGTGGGGAAATTAAAGCAGAAACCATGCCATAGGAAGCCGCACAGTACGGTTCGGGCGCAATTGCGCTGCAGGTCACGTTTTTTGCGCGGGCGTGGCGGCGCAAGGCCCGGCTCAGCATGCGCTGGCCAGCAGACCGTCAGTTCCCGCAGCGGCCAAAGCTGCCCCACGGCGTCACGTGGACGCCGTATTCCGGTTTTTCAGCTGTTGTTCTCAGGACGCATGTACGGGAACAGCAACACGTCGCGGATCGACTCGGAACCGGTCAGCAGCATCACCAGGCGATCGATGCCGATACCCAGCCCGCCGGTGGGCGCCAGACCCACCTCCAGGGCGCGGATGTAGTCGGCATCGAAATGCATGGCCTCATCGTCTCCGCCTTCCTTTGCTTCGACCTGGGCCTGGAAACGGGCCGCCTGGTCTTCAGGGTCGTTGAGCTCGGAGAAGCCATTGGCCAGCTCTTTGCCGTTGACGAACAGCTCGAAGCGGTCGGTGTAGCCGGGTTGCGCGTCATTGGCGCGGGCCAGTGGCGAGACCTCGACCGGATGGTCGGTGATGAAAGTGGGCTGGATCAGGGTGTGTTCGACCGTCTTTTCAAAGATCTCCAGCAGCAGCCGGCCCCAGCCGTAGCCGGGCTTGACGTGGATCTTCAAGCGTTCGCAATGGCGCACCAGCGCGTCGCGGTCGGTGCAATCGGCCAGCGAGATCTCCGGGTTGTGGTGGCGTACCGCGTCATCCATGCGCCAGCGCCGGAACGCAGGATCCAGATCGATCTGCTCGCCTTCCCAGAGCAACTGGCCGGTGGCAAGCACTTCGTGGGCGACGTCACGGATGACACTCTCGGTCAGGTCCATGATCTCGTTGTAGGTGGCGTAGGCCTCGTACAGTTCGAGCATGGTGAACTCTGGATTGTGGCGGGTACTGACACCCTCATTGCGGAAATTGCGGTTGATCTCGTAAACGCGTTCCAGGCCGCCCACAACCAGGCGCTTGAGATACAGCTCGGGGGCCACGCGCAGGTAAAGATCCATGCCCAGAGCGTTGTGATGGGTGGTGAACGGCTTGGCCGTGGCGCCGCCCGGAATGTAATGCATCATCGGAGTTTCCACTTCCAGGAAGCGCCGCGTGTCCAGCCACTCGCGCATGGCACGGATGATCCGCGAGCGCTTGATGAAGACTTCCCGTGCTTCCGGGGTCACGATCAGGTCGACGTAACGCTGGCGATAGCGCTGCTCCACGTCTGACAGGCCGTGCCATTTGTCCGGCAACGGACGCAGCGACTTGGTCAGAAGGCGCAGCTGCGACACCTTTACCGAAAGTTCGCCGGTGCGGGTGCGGGTCAAGCTGCCCTGCACGCCCACGATGTCGCCGATGTCCCAACCTTTGAACGCGTCGTAGACCTCGCCCAGTGTGTTGGACTGCAGGAACAGCTGCACGCGTCCGGACTCATCCTGGATCTGCGCAAAACTGGCCTTGCCCATTACCCGCTTGGCCATCAGGCGGCCAGCCATTTGCACCTCACGCAGCGTGCCTTCCAGCGCCTCGGCCGACCACAGTTCGGCGTCTCCGTACTGGGACTGCAGGTCGCCGGCGAACTCCACGCGACGGAAGTCGTTGGGGAAAGCGACGCCCTGCCCGCGCAAGGCGGTAAGTTTGGCGCGACGCTCGGCAATGAGGCTGTTCTCGTCGAGGGCGGGTTGCGCGGGAGTCATGTCGGTCATAGGGGCTGGAGGAGTGCGTGGAGATGAGTGAGTAAAGAGAAGTGAGAAGTGAGAAGTCAGGGAGCGGCAGGAGCGGAAGCAGGCAGGACGGCCTGCCTCCGGCTTTCCTCACGTTTCCCCACTTGCTCCTCCCAATCAGGCATCGATGCGTTTGGAACCTGCTTCCAGGCCCGACTTCAGGCTGGCTTCGACGAACTCGTCAAGGTCGCCGTCCAGCACCTTTTGCGTATCGGTACGTTCCACGCCCGTGCGCAGGTCCTTGATACGGCTCTGGTCCAGCACGTAGTTGCGGATCTGGCTGCCCCAGCCGATGTCGGACTTGGTGGCTTCCAGTGCATCGCGCTCGGTGTTGCGCTTCTGGATCTCCAGCTCGTAGAGCTTGGCGGCCAGCATTTTCATCGCATTGTCGCGGTTCTGGTGCTGGCTGCGGCCGGTCTGGCAAGCCACCACAGTGTTGGTCGGAATGTGGGTGATACGTACCGCTGATTCGGTCTTGTTGACGTGCTGTCCGCCAGCGCCCGAGGAACGATAGACGTCGGTGCGCAGGTCCGCCGGATTGATGTCGATTTCGATGTTGTCGTCGACTTCCGGCGAAACAAAGACCGAAGTGAACGAGGTATGGCGGCGGTTGTCCGAATCGAACGGCGACTTGCGTACCAGCCGATGCACGCCGATTTCAGTTTTCAGCCAGCCGTAGGCGTATTCGCCTTCCACGCGGAAGGTGGCCGACTTGATTCCGGCCACTTCGCCGGCGCTGACTTCCATCAACTCGGTCTTCCAGCCGCGCGACTCGCACCAGCGCAGGTACATGCGCAGCATCATCTCCGCCCAGTCCTGCGCTTCGGTGCCTCCGGCACCAGCCTGGATGTCGACAAAGCAATTGGCCGGGTCAAGCTCACCGGAGAACATGCGCTGGAACTCCAGCTTCTCGACGTGGGTGTTGAAACCATCCACGTCAGCCACCACCGCAAGCGCCGTTTCCTCGTCGCTTTCGCTTTCGGCCAGGGCCAGCAGTTCGCTTGCCTCGCCCAGGCCGTCTTCCAGGGTGGCAATGCCATTGACGTTCTTCTCGAGGCTGGAACGTTCCCGGCCCAGGGTCTGCGCGTACTCGGCGTTGTTCCAGATATCGGGGTTTTCCAGCTCCCGGTTTACTTCTTCCAGGCGCTCGCGCTTGGCTTCGTAGTCAAAGATACCCCCGAAGCGAAAGCAACCGCTGCTGGAGATCAGCGATGCGCTGGCGGGTGGGATTGAGCTCGATCATGTCCGTCATTTCATTGCAAAAGATGACCGCAGATTCTAGCAGGCGCACGGTCTGTCAGTATCCGGGCCCGCCAACGCGCCAACGCGCCAGCGGCCAGCTGGTGGCAGTGGAGTCGAAGCCGCCTGTCTGCTGCTGTTCGGCTTACACCCAGCGGCTTGCCTGGTGGCGGTCGGATCAGCTTGCCCGCACATGTCGGCAGGCGACTGCAACGGAGTATCAGAGCCACCGGCACGGCTGCAACCAGAAAGCAGTGATCCGCTACTATGTGACGCTGACAGCGTTCTATTTCAGCGCGCATCAAAGCTGCTGTAGATTCGCCGACCAGACAACGAAAACAGACTTGTGTGTGTTTTCGACATAACACCACCCCACTACCACGGAACGCCTTCATGAAGCCCGAGACGCTTGCTGTGCACGCCGGCTATACGCCGGACCCCACCACCCGCTCTTCGGCGGTGCCGATCTACCAGACCGTGGCGTACGCCTTCGACAGTGCCCAGCACGGCGCCGACCTGTTCGACCTGAAGGTACCCGGCAACATCTATACGCGCATCATGAATCCGACCCAGGACGTGCTGGAGCAGCGCGTGGCGGCACTGGAAGGCGGTATTGCCGCGCTTGCACTGGCCTCGGGCATGGCGGCGATCACTTATGCGATCCAGACCATCGCAGAGGCCGGCGACAATATTGTTTCGACTGCAACCGTCTACGGCGGCACCTACAACCTGTTCGCACACACCTTCCCGCAGCAGGGCCTGGAAGTACGCTTTGCCGACGCCGGCAAGCTGGACAGCTTCGCCCCGCTGATCGACGCACGCACCAAAGCGATCTTCTGCGAATCGATCGGCAACCCGCTGGGCAATGTCACCGACATCGCCGCGCTGGCCGAGATCGCCCACGCGCATGGCATTCCGCTGATCGTCGACAACACCGTGCCCAGTCCGTTCCTGTGCCGCCCGTTCGAGCACGGCGCCGATATCGTCGTGCACGCATTGACCAAGTATCTCGGCGGCCATGGCAACAGCCTGGGCGGTGCCATCGTCGACAGCGGCAAGTTTCCGTGGGCAGAACACAAGCAGCGCTTCGCCCGTCTGAACGAGCCTGATGTGTCCTACCACGGCGTGGTCTATACCGAGGCGTTGGGCGCGGCCGCCTACATCGGCCGCGCCCGCGTGGTGCCGCTGCGCAATATGGGCGCGGCGATCTCACCGATGAATGCGTTCCTGATCCTGCAGGGCATGGCGACGCTGGGACTGCGCATGGAGCGCATCTGCGACAACGCGCTGGCCATCGCCCAGCACCTGCAGCAGCACCCGAAGGTGGCGTGGGTGCGCTATGCCGGCCTGCCCGACCATCCTGACCACGCACTGGCCCAGAAATACATGGGCGGCAAGGCCTCGGGCATCCTCTCGTTCGGCATCAAACAGCCGGCCGGCAGTGATCCGCGTGCCGCCGGCTCACGTGTGCTCGACGCGCTGAAACTGTTCACCCGGCTTGTCAATATTGGCGATACCAAGTCACTGGCTACACACCCCGCATCCACGACGCATCGCCAACTCGACGCGAGCGAACTGGCGCAGGCTGGGGTCAGCGAGGACATGATCCGCTTGTCGGTCGGCATCGAGCATATCGATGACCTCATCGCGGACCTGGAGCAGGCGCTGGCCGCCGTCTGATTGCAGCGCTGTCACGGCGGCGGGATATCCGCCGCTGTGCAGTTTGCTCTGATCGAGATGCTCTGATCGAGATGTTCTGATCGAAGTGCTCTGATCGAAGTGCTCTGATCCACGGGGTCTGAGCGCGGTTGACGGAGACCGCTGCGCTGGATGCGCTGAGCCGCACTGGATCCAGCATCGAACCGGCAGGTCATGGTGCTGCGCAATGGATACGACAGCCGCCTCCCAAGCAGGCGGTCGAAATTGAGCGGGGCGTGCGGCCACACAAGGTTGCCGCTGCGATCAGAAGTTTCCTGTTGAGCATGCCTACGCCGAAGCGCTCAAGTGAGCCCCTGGATGCCGGTACACAGGCCTACCGGCAACGGCTGGCCTACCTGCACCGATCCATGATCGGATTCGCAGTCAGCCATCCGGTTGATGACCCACTTGCTTCAAGCACCGCGATGCCCCAAACGGCACCTTATGCAGGACAGTCTTTCTCGCAATCTCTAGGGCCGCAAGCGACCGCCTGGCACCTTTGAACGAAGCGCCATGTTAAAAAGGGGATGCAGTTCCAGTCGCCCGGATTCCGAACCACAATGCCGATCCCGCTGTCGCAATCCGTACTGCAAGCGCTGCTCATCACCCTGCTGTTGGCCACCGCCTCTCCCGAGGTCCATGCTGCGGCGGAAGATGCACAGGAAAAAGCGATAAGCCGCTGCTTTGCGCTACGGCGCAGCGAGCCCCAGGCCGCAGTGGTCGTGGCCGAATCGATCCTGGCAAGCCCGGGGCTGCCTGTGCAATCGGAAATCAAGGCACTCAGTTGTCTCGGGGTTGCCGCCGGCTTGGCGGGAGACGTTGCACGCGCGGTGCACAGTGCGGGGTTGATCGAGTCGAAGGTAGCGCTGCATTCCGACCTGCCTGCCGAGTTCACCCTGCGGGCGCTGTCGAATGCCGGCACCATCTATCACAACGCCGGGCGGGTCCATCAGGCCGAAGTGCTGTACTCGCGGGTCAGCGAGATCGCCAGGCACGGAAGCGCCAAGGACGCCGCGATCACCAGGGTCGTGATGCTTACCAACATCGGCCTGATCCATGCGGACTACCTGGATTCTCCCAAGGTTGCTGACACCTATTACCGGCAGGCGCTGGCCGTTGCCCAACGCATCAATCATCAAGAACTCAGCCTGCTCTACAACTACGCCGCCAACCTGGTGCGGCTGGGCCAGCGCGATGCCGCCATGACCGCGCTTGATGATGCTGAACGCCTGGCGGTGCTGCA
Source organism: Pseudoxanthomonas sp. (assembly GCA_039927795.1). Classification (GTDB taxonomy): domain Bacteria; phylum Pseudomonadota; class Gammaproteobacteria; order Xanthomonadales; family Xanthomonadaceae; genus Pseudoxanthomonas_A. The sequence continues at coordinate 16,224 of JBDSUI010000016.1, read as the reverse complement.
GGACAACCAGCTGCTCCGGCTGCGCATCCGTGCCGAGCGTGCCGGTCTGCTCATTGCCAGCGGCGCTACCGTCCAGGCCCGCGCCGTGCTGGATGAAGGCCTGGCCGTGCAGCGAATTCTGCCCGACCCTTCCGGTGAGTCGGACACCCTGTCAAAACTGTCCGCCCTGCACCTTGCCGATGGCGATGCCGAGGCCGCCTTGCGCAGCGCCGACGCGGCCTGGCTGAAAGTGGAAAGCGGCCCGTTCATGCAGGAACAGATCCAGGCCTTGCGCGCCACCATCGCGGCCCAGGCAGCACTGGGACAGACGCTGGCCGCGTTGGCCACCACCAACCAGTTGCACGAATTGAAGATGGACGCGTTGAAGGAACAGCGCTTCGAGATTCTGGCCGACCTGCAGGCGCGCATGCAGGATGCAGCCGCGCAACTGGAAGTGGAGAAGCTGCGCCACGAAGGTGAAGTGCAGTCCTTGAACCTGGCCAAGGCGCATCTGCTGCGCAATTCCAGCTTCCTGATTCTGGCGGTGCTGCTGTTTGCCGCCATTGTTTTCATGCTGATGCAGCGGCGGCGCAACAAGCTGCTCAGCGAAATCAGCTCAACCGATGCCCTGACCGGGCTGACCAACCGGCGTACCGCCACCCGCCAGCTCAATGAGATCAGCGCCGCATCCATTGCGACTGCGCAAGGCACGCGCCACGTGTTGTTTGTCATCGACATCGACCACTTCAAGAAAGTCAACGACAACTATGGGCACTATGCCGGCGATGGCGTGCTGGTGCAGATTTCACGCGCCCTGCAGGCCGCTTCACGGCCTGGTGACATTGTCGGGCGCTGGGGTGGCGAGGAGTTCCTGGTGGTGTGCCAGGACCTGACCCGGGAACGCGCCTGCATCGTGGCCAAACGCTTGTGCGAGGCCATGACCCTGACTGCAGAGCTTGCCCCCGGACAGTTGCAGACGGTGACGGTGTCAGTGGGTTTTGCGCCGTTCCCCTTTTTCTCCGATGCCGGCCATAGCAGCCAGCACCGCGAGGCGGCGTCCTGGGGCTATTCGATCCGCATGGCCGACCGCGCGCTGTATGCGGCCAAGGACCGTCGCGATGCCTGGGCCGGCTTCTGGGGTGAACGTGCGCCCTTGCATGGCACGGCGGCTGAAGTGCTGGAGGAACCTGAGAAGGCCCTGCGTGCGGGCGACATCGAAATCGTGGCCAGCTATCCGCTTGTCCAGCGCTGACAGCCACGCCACCCCAGCATCTCAGGCGGCGCCTGCCTGCCCGGCTGCAGGCGCAGATTCGCAGTGCTCGACGATCAGCTGGATGGCCCCGCCGCCGCGATAGTCGTCGGGCACCAGCCGGTATGCCAGGCGTAGGCGCGATGCCGGCTCCTGCTCGTGCCAGCCGCCAAAATGGATCGCGTTGAGCGTTTCGCGACGGCCTTCCAGGCGCAAGCTCAGCTTGAGGTGACGCTCACCGACCACGCGCCAGTCCCGCAACTCGAACACTCCGTCGAATAGCGGCTCGCCATAGCCCTGCCCCCACGGCCCGCCGTTGCGCAGGGCTTCGGCATTGGCGGCGCTGAATTCCTCCGCCTCCAGTTCGCCGTCACTCAGCAGTTCCGCGTGCAGCATGGCCGGGTCCATCATTGCTTCGACCTGCTGTCTGAAAATTTCGTGGAAGCGGGTCAACTCGCTTTCCTCCAGGCTCAGTCCCGCTGCCATCGCATGGCCACCGAACTTGCCCATCAGGCCGGGATGGGCCGCATCGACATTGGCCAGCGCATCGCGGATATGGAAACCTGGAATGGAACGTGCCGATCCGCGCAGGCTGCTGCCACCGGGCTCGGCAGGCGCAAAGGCGATCACCGGGCGGTGCAGCTTTTCCTTCATCTTCGAGGCCACCAGCCCGACTACGCCCGGATGCCATGCGGCGTCGTACAGGCACAAGGCAATCGGGGCCTGTTCGGTGCCCTGGTCAAGCGTGGCCAGCGCGGCTTCGGCTTCATCGACCATCTGCTGCTGCACGCCACGGCGTTCGGCATTGATGCCGTTCAATACCTGGGCCAGTTCGTAAGCCTGCGCCGGATCGTCGCTGAGCAGGCATTCGATGCCGATGGCCATGTCTTCAAGCCGCCCCGCGGCATTCAGGCGCGGGCCAATGGCGAAGCCGATATCAGCGGCGGTCAAGCGCGCGGCGTCGCGTCCCGACACCTCGATCAGGGCGCGCAGACCTGCACACCCCAGCCCCGCGCGCAGCCGCCGCAGCCCGGCGCCGACCAGCGCACGGTTATTGACGTCCAGCGGCACCAGATCGGCAATGGTCCCCACCGCGACCAGGTCCAGCAGCACCGACAGGTCGGGTTGGTGCGGCGCCAAGACGCCGGCCTGGCGCAGCTGTTTGCGCAAGGCCAGCAACACATAGAACATCACCCCGACACCAGCCAGCATCTTGCTGGGGAAGGCATCGCCCCGCTGGTTCGGATTGACGATGGCGTCGGCCGCCGGCAAGTGTTCGCCGGGCAGGTGGTGATCGGTGACCAGCACCTGCCAGCCACGCGCCTTGGCGGCGGCGATGCCGGCGTGGCAGGCAATGCCATGGTCCACGGTCACCAGCAGATCCGGCTCCAGCGCGGCCAGTTCCTCGACCAGGGCGGGCGACAGTCCGTAGCCATGGACCATGCGATTGGGAACCGCCGGAGTCACCCGCGTCGCACCCAGCAGGCGCAGGCCGCGCACGCCTACCGCGCAGGCCGTGGCTCCGTCGCAGTCGAAGTCTCCGACCACGACGATATGCCGGTGGCTGGCAATGGCGGCGGCCAGCAAAGCAGTGGCGTCAGCCAGTCCGCTCAGGCTGTCCGGCGGCAGCAACTGCGCCAGCTTCGGCAGTGCCTGTTCAAGGCTGCAGGCACCGCGTGCGGCATAGATGCGGCGCAACAAGGGGGAAAGGGTCTCTGGCCAGCTTCCTGTCGTGTCGAACTGGCGCCGACGGATGCTGGCGCTCATGACTCCAGCATCGACAACGGCTTGCGCCAGAAACGCCAGCGCTGTTGCCGCCGCAGCTGGAAGATTGCGCCGTCTTCGAAGTCAAGGCTCAGCGATTCCAGTTCGCGCTTGTGCACCGCTTCCAGCAGCGGTTGGACCGCATCGTGCGCCAGCAGGGCAAGGTCGCGCAGATGGCGAAGGTCGACCAGGGCGTCAACTTCCTCCACTTCGCCGCTCTCATTGGGAACGCCCGCCGCGTTGGCCAGCGAGCGCAGCAGGATGTCGTGACCCTTGACCTGGCGGTAGTGCGTACGCACGAAATCCGGCGCTGTACCTGCACCCCAGAACCACAACGAGTTCACTGCCGGCTTGCCCAGCGAAACCCGCATGGCGTTCCACGGATGGTTGTGCAGGATGACCTGCGCTTCGGTCAACAGGGCGCGCCAGCGACGGCCCAGGTCACCTTCCGGCAAATGCGCGAAAAGGTCATCACCCAGCACGTCATCGGGGCTGGCGAAAACCGGCAACTTCGACTCACGCGGCAGACGCAGATACCAGCGCGACGGCTGTGGTGCATCCAGCGCAAAGCCGGCGTCGCCAAACAAGGGCCGCAACGCAGGAAGCAACTGGGCAATGTCTTCGCCGGTCAGCGCCAGCGCTTCGCCATGCGAGAGCATGCGCGCACCACCCCTGTCCGGCGCCACGTGGGCCGGGTCGACACGCAACCACGAAGACTGCGCTGCATCGCCGACATCGCCCTGACGGGTCAGCGCGGCGATCGGCCAGTGGTCGGGTATCAGCTGGAAATGGCGGCGCAGCTGCGCGCGTTCGCCCGCCTCGCCGGTGTCACGATCAGCCTGTGCCAATGCCTTGGCGAACACGGCCGGTAACACCTGGCCGGCGAATCGCGAACGCAGCGGCAGCAGCAGCGTCGCTGATGCCATCAGTGCGCCCGCTCAGCCCGCATATGCGACGCTGACGATCTCGTACTCACGCTGCCCAGCCGGCGCGTCGATGACCACCGAGTCGCCTTCGTTCTTGCCGATCAGCGCGCGCGCCAGCGGCGAGGAAATGGCGATCATGGCCAGCTTGATGTCCGCTTCCAGGTCACCAACGATCTGGTACTTCTTCTCCTCGTCGGTTTCCACATCAGCCAGGGTCACGGTGGCGCCGAAAACCACTCGCGAGCCGGCGTTGAGCTGGGCCACGTCGATCACTTCGGCATGCGACAGCTCGCCTTCCAGCTGCTTGATGCGGCCTTCGATGAAGCTCTGCTGCTCACGCGCGGCGTGATACTCCGCGTTTTCCTTCAGGTCACCATGCGCACGCGCTTCGGCGATGGCGTTGATGACTTCCGGACGCTTCACCGATTTCAGCTGATCGAGTTCCAGGCGCAGGCGCTGCGCGCCTTTCATGGTCATGGGCGCCCTCATGAAGACGCGCCCGCGAGAATGTGCTGATTTGATCTGCTCACGCCTGCAGCTCCTTGTGAAGTTCCTGCAGGGCCCAGACCGGGCCGGTGCCGCGGAACTCCAGCGAATGCACCAGCGCCTTGGCGCCGGCTATCGTGGTGGAATAAGTGACGCGGTGTTGCAATGCCTCGCGCCGGATCGAGAACGAATCGGTGATGGCCTGGCGTCCCTCGGTAGTGTTGACGATATACACGACTTCGCCGTTCTTGATCAGGTCGACGATATGCGGGCGGCCTTCCACCACCTTGTTGATCTGTTCACAGGCATGCCCGTTCTGCTGCAGCCAGGCGCAGGTGCCGGTGGTGGCCACCAGCGTGTAGCCGCGCTGGATCAGGTCCCTGGCCACAGGCAGCACCCGCGACTTGTCCGGGTCACGCACCGACAGGAACACCTTGCCCACCGGTGGCGCCTTGATGCTGCCGGCCTCCTGCGCGCGCGCGAACGCGGCGCCGAAGGTGCGGCCCACGCCCATCACCTCTCCGGTGGAACGCATCTCCGGGCCCAGGATCGGGTCAACGCCCTGGAACTTGGCGAACGGGAAGATCGCTTCCTTGACCGAGTAATAGTGCGGCACGATTTCCTTGATCGCGCCCTGCTCGGCCAGCGACTTGCCGGCCATGCAGCGTGCCGCAATCTTGGCCAGCGGCATGCCGGTGGCTTTGGAAACAAACGGCACGGTGCGCGAGGCACGCGGATTCACTTCCAGCAGGTAGATGGTGTCGTCGCCTTCCTCGTTGGTCTGGATGGCGAACTGGGTGTTCATCAGTCCGACTACGTTGAGCGCCTTGGCAAGTTCGACTACCTGGCGGCGCAATTCGGCCTGGGTCTTGGCCGACAGCGAATACGGCGGCAGCGAGCAGGACGAGTCGCCGGAATGCACGCCGGCTTCCTCGATATGCTCCATCACCCCGCCTACCAGCACTGCACCGGTGCTGTCGGCAATGATGTCCACGTCCACTTCAACGGCGTTGTCCAGGAAACGGTCCAGCAACACCGGCGAATCATTGGAGACCTTGACCGCGTCACGCACGTAGCGCGCAAGGTCGGATTCGCCATACACGATTTCCATGGCGCGGCCGCCAAGCACATAGGATGGGCGAACCACCAGCGGATAGCCGATCTCACGCGCCAGCACCAGCGCTTCCTGGTCGTTGCGGGCAATGCGATTGGGCGGCTGCTTCAGGCCCAGTTTCTCGACCAGTTGCTGGAACCGCTCGCGGTCTTCGGCCAGGTCGATGGAATCAGGCGAAGTACCGATGACCGGCACGCCATTGGCTTCCAGTGCCTCGGCCAGCTTGAGCGGGGTCTGGCCGCCGTACTGCACGATGACGCCCTTGGGTTTTTCAAGTTCGACAATTTCCAGCACGTCTTCAAGCGTCAGTGGCTCGAAGTACAGGCGGTCGGAAGTGTCAAAGTCAGTGGACACCGTTTCCGGGTTGCAGTTGACCATGATGGTTTCGTAACCATCCTCGCGCAGCGCCAGCGCGGCGTGCACGCAGCAATAGTCGAATTCAATGCCCTGGCCAATGCGGTTGGGGCCGCCCCCCAGGATCATGATCTTGTCGCGACTGGTCGGTTCGGCCTCGCACTCGTCCTCGTAGGTCGAATACAGATAGGCGGTGCTGGTGGCGAATTCGGCCGCGCAGGAATCCACCCGCTTGTAGACCGGCTTGACCTTCAGCGTATTGCGCAATGCACGAATAGCGCCTTCGTCCGTGGCTGCAAGCTGTGCCAGGCGTGCGTCGGAGAAGCCGGCGCGCTTGAGCTTGCGCAGGCGCGCGGCGTCCAGCGAACGCAGCCCCTGCTCAGCCAGCTGTCTTTCGTCGCTGATCAATTCCTCGATCTGGTCCAGGAACCAGGGGTCGATGAAAGACAGCGCGTGCACCTCTTCCACGCTCATGCCCGCGCGGAACGCGTCGGCCACGTAGAACAGGCGCTCTGGACCGGGCTCCTTCATCTCGCGTCGCAGGATGGTCAGGTCGTCCGCGCTCTCTAGATCAAGGCCGGTCGGGTCCAGGCCCACTTTTCCGGTCTCCAGGCCACGCAGCGCCTTTTGCAGCGACTCCTGGAACGTGCGGCCCATGGCCATCACTTCGCCCACCGATTTCATCTGCGTGGTCAGGCGTGCATCGGCAGCGGGGAATTTCTCGAACGCAAACCGCGGAATCTTGGTGACCACGTAATCGATGGCAGGCTCGAACGAAGCCGGGGTCAGGCTGCCGGTGATTTCGTTACGCAACTCATCCAGGGTGTAGCCGACCGCCAACTTGGCCGCGACTTTGGCAATCGGGAAGCCCGTCGCCTTTGACGCCAATGCCGACGAGCGCGAGACGCGCGGGTTCATCTCGATCACCACCACGCGGCCGGTCTGCGCATTGATGCCGAACTGCACGTTGGAACCACCGGTGTCCACGCCGATCTTGCGCAGCACGGCAATCGAGGCATCACGCAGGCGCTGGTATTCCTTGTCGGTCAAGGTCTGCGCAGGGGCCACGGTAATGGAGTCGCCGGTGTGCACGCCCATCGGGTCCAGATTTTCGATGGAGCAGACGATGATGCAGTTGTCCGCCGTGTCGCGGACCACTTCCATCTCGAATTCCTTCCAGCCCAGCACCGACTCTTCGACCAGCACTTCACTGGTCGGCGAGAGCTCCAGCCCGCGGGTGACGATGTCGATAAGTTCCTCGCGGTTGTACGCAATACCGCCGCCACTGCCGCCCAGGGTGAAACTGGGGCGGATGATGGTGGGATAGCCGACGCGAGTCTGGATATCGATTGCCTGTTCCAGCGAACGCGCGACCTCGGCCTTCGGGCATTCAAGGCCGATCTCGCCCATGGCCACGCGGAACAGTTCGCGATCCTCGGCCATCATGATGGCATCGCGCTTGGCGCCAATCAGTTCGACGCCGTATTTTTCCAGCACGCCGTTGTCGGCCAGGTCCAGGGCGCAATTGAGCGCGGTCTGTCCGCCCATTGTCGGCAGCAGCGCATCGGGCTTTTCCTTGGCGATGATCTTCTCGACCATCTGCCAGGTGATCGGCTCGATGTAGACCGCGTCGGCCATTTCGGGGTCGGTCATGATGGTGGCCGGATTGCTGTTGACCAGCACCACCCGGTAGCCCTCTTCGCGCAGGGCCTTGCAGGCCTGCGCGCCCGAATAATCGAACTCGCAGGCCTGGCCGATGACGATGGGGCCGGCACCGATAATCAGGATGGTTTTAAGATCAGTGCGCTTAGGCATCAGTGTTTCTCCATCGATGCCACGAAGCGATCGAAAAGTGGGGCCACATCGAGGGGTCCGGGGCTGGCTTCCGGATGCCCCTGGAACGAGAACGCCGGCGCATCGGTCAATTCAAACCCTTGGTTGGTGCCGTCGAACAACGAGCGGTGGGTGACGCGAACGTTGCCGGGCAAGGTGGCTTCATCGACGGCAAAGCCGTGGTTCTGTGAAGTGATCATGACCCGGCCGCTGTCCAGGTCCTGCACAGGATGGTTGGCGCCGTGGTGACCGTGGCTCATCTTCATGGTTCTGGCGCCCACCGCCAGGGCCAGCAACTGGTGACCCAGGCAGATGCCAAAGGTAGGAATTTTCACCGCCACGAATTCCCGGATCGCAGTGACGGCGTAGTCGCAGGGTTCCGGATCGCCCGGTCCGTTGGACAGGAACACGCCATCCGGTGTCAGGGCCAGCACGTCGGCGGCCGAAGTCTGCGCCGGGACCACGGTCACGTCGCAACCACGGTCGGCCAGCATGCGCAGGATGTTGCGCTTGACCCCGAAATCGTAGGCCACGACCTTGAACCGCAACGTGGTGTTGACCGGTTTGCCGGTATCCAGGTCAATCTGTCCTTCGGTCCACGGATACGTCGACTTTGTGGAAACGACCTTTGCCAGATCCATGCCCATCAGGCCGGGGAATTTGCGCGCCGCTTCCAGCGCCTTGTCCACATCGATCTCACCGGCCATCAGCGCACCGTTCTGGGAGCCACGGTCACGCAGGATGCGGGTCAGCTTGCGGGTGTCGATGCCGGCAATGGCCACCACGCCACGCTGCGCCAGCCACGCAGGCAATGCCTGCTGACTGCGCCAGTTGCTGGGGCGACGCGGCACGTCGCGCACAATCAGGCCGGCAGACCAGACCTGGCTGGCTTCGTCGTCCTGGTCCGTGCAACCGGTGTTGCCAATGTGGGGATAGGTCAGGGTGACCAGTTGGCGGGCGTAGGAGGGGTCGGTGAGGACTTCCTGGTAGCCGGTCATGGAGGTGTTGAACACCACTTCGCCAGCGGACAGGCCGGGCGCGCCTACGGAGTCGCCCTCGAACACTGTTCCGTCTTCGAGTACGAGAATTGCGGGTTGCGTCACTGGGTTCGCCTTGGGGTGAAGGAACCCTGCCCCTCCAACTTGCGGCTGCAAGAAACCGCGAACTCGGTATTTCTCCGGTCCGTGGCGGTAGGTAACAGGCGAGCGAGAATTGTACGGACGTGCGGCCTGCTACGCCAGCCGTTTGTGCCCCGGGCCGTTCAGTCCAGCAAGTCCCGCACTTGATAACTGCCGGCCGGCCGGCCGGCAATGCGGGACGCTGCATGCAGAGCGCCACGGGCAAAAATGTCACGGTTGCCGGCCCGGTGGATCAACTCCAGGCGCTCGCCCGGCCCGGTGAATTGCACGGTGTGCTCGCCAATGATGTCGCCCGCGCGCAGGCTGGCGTAACTGACGCCGGCCCCGGCCGAGGCGGCGGCCGCTCCCAGCGTCAGAGCCGTGCCGGAAGGCGCGTCCTGCTTCAGGGTGTGGTGGGATTCCACGATGTCCACGTCCCAGCCCTTCAGCGCGACGGCGGCGCGTTCCACCAGTTCGTTCAGCACCGCCACACCCAGACTGAAATTGGAAGCCCACAGCACCGGAATAGTGCCGGCAGCCAATTCCAGCGCGGCACGTTGCTGGTCCGACAAGCCCGTAGTGCCCGACACCAGCGCCGCACCCCGGGCCACGCACAGCGCCAGCACCGGATCGAAAGCCTCGGGCAGGCTGAAGTCTATGGCGACATCGAACGCCGGCACCCCGGACAGCTCGCTGGCGGCAAAGAACGGGGTACCGTCAATCACGCGCTGGGCGGGCGATTTGCGGGTGACCGCCGCCACGATCTGGCAGCCGGCCTGCTCGGCACACAGGCGGAGCAAAGACTGGCCCATGCGACCGGAGGCACCGTGTACGAGAAGTCGAATGGAAGCTGGAGCTGTCATGTGCTCAGGATACCGCCTGCAGGCCGTTGCATATGCCCGGCTGGGAAATCCACTGCCTGGCGGGAGACCGGACACCTCGCGCGCCACACGCCTGGCCTTGCGTGCAAACGGTCAAGCCTTTCGTCCAGTACTCCCGGATCTTGCGTGCAAGCTTCCTGCCTTTCGCACACTGCTGGCGATGACCGAAGACCAGCCAGGCAGTGGTTTGGACGCCCTCCAGTTCCAAGGCGGTGGGGGGGAGGCGAACACCACCTTGCTGGGCTCCCACGGTGGCCGTTGCGGATCCCGACCGGGTGCCTGCTAATCGATCCGGCACCCCTTCAGCGCCTGCGCCTGAACGCCGACGCTGGTACCGGCAGCGCCCGGATCAGGCGGCCGCGACGCGCTTGTCGTTGGCGGCGATCTCTGCCTTCAGCAGCGTGCCCAGAATCTGCATCCCGGTCTCGATCTTGTCGGCGGTCACGGTGACGAAAGACAGCCGCAACGTGTTGCGCCTGGGTTCGGTGGCGTAAAACGGCGCGCCCGGGACAAAGGCCACGTTCTGCTCGATGGCCTTGGCCAGCACTGCGCTGCTGTCGATGCCTTCAGGCAGCTCGACCCAGATGAACATGCCGCCTTCGGGCTGGTTCCAGCGCGCTTCACTGGGGAAATACTTGTCCAGGGCCGCCAGCATCAGCTGGCACTGGTGTGCGTAGCGCGTGCGGATGGTCGGGATGTGGGCGTCCAGGAAGCCGTCCTGCACGGCTTCGTAGACGATGCGTTGCGAGAACGAAGGGGTATGCAGATCGGCCGCCTGCTTGGCTTGCACAAGCTTGCCCAGCAGTTCTTCCGGCGCCACCACATACCCCAGGCGCAGGCCCGGGGCCAGCACCTTGGAGAACGAACCCATGTAGATCACCTGCTCTGGCGCCATCGACAGTAGGCTGGGCAGGATGTCGCCGCTGTAGCAGAGCTCCCCATACGGGTCGTCTTCGACCACCGGCACGCCTGCGGCAATGGCTTTTTCCAGCAGCGCCTTGCGGCGTTCCAGCGGCATGCGCCTGCCGGTGGGGTTCTGGAAGTTGGGCAGGCAGTACATGAAGCGTGCGCCGGCCAGTTGTTCGGGGGTCAAGGCGTCGGTGATTATGCCCTGCGCGTCGGTTTCCATCGCACAGAAGGCGGGCTGGAACAGCGAGAATGCCTGCAGCGCGCCCAGGTAACTGGGGGTTTCCACCAGCACCTTGCTGCCTTCGTCAATCAGCACCTTGCCCAGCAGGTCCAGGCCCTGCTGCGAGCCGGTGGTGATCAGCACCTGGCTGGGCCGGATGGTGGCGCCATGCTTGCTCAGGCGCCGGGCGACCCACTCGCGCAGCGGGGTGTAGCCCTCGGTGGGCCCGTATTGCAGTGCTGCCTGCGGGGCTTCGTCCAGCACCTTGGTGCAGGCCCAACGCATGCGCTCGATGGGGAAAGTATCGGGCGATGGCAGTCCACCGGCGAAGGAAATCACTTCGGGGCGTTCAGTCACTTTCAGGATTTCACGAATCGCCGAGCTGGTCATGCCCTGCGCGCGTTTGGAGAGCTGGATTGGCTTGGTCATGGGCCAAGTTTAACGTTTTAGGCATCGCAAGCCGAGTGACCGCACCGGAGCGCGAAGCCCACCCCGTCGTGTAGCTACCTTGCCAGCCGCAAGCATGAGCTGGCGGCACTCGCGACGCCGCCGGCGCACGGGCTGGGTAAGGCGTAGCTAGACAGAGACGTCGAGTACGCGACCCAGGCCACTGCGGTCGATCTCGCTTGCCGCTGCGGAAAGCGCCGCGGCGTGGGTATCGGCATCGAAACCGATCCGGAAATGCACTTCACCGACCGGGGTGCGTGAGGAATGGATGGACGACAGGCTCACAGCATGTCGCTCGAACACATCCAGCAAGGCGCGCAAGGAGCCGGAGCGGTCCTGCGGCAGATGGATGCTGAGGGTCCGGGTTTCGGTCAGGTCGGCCAGCAGGTAGCCAATCCGCTCGAAGCGGTAGTTGCCATCAGCCAGCTGGCTGCTTCCCAGTGCGGCCTGGTTTGCCTGCAGGAATTCCTGGCGGAACGCGGCCCGTGCGTGGTCATCGCCGCAGGTGACCTGAGCATGCAGACGCGAAAGCTGCTGCTGCAGGGATTCCAGCATCTTTGCCACGTACGGGTTGCCGAACTGGATGTCTTCGTAGATGTCCGGGTTCAAGGACAGGATCCGCGCCATGATCGCCGTATCCATTTCGAAAGAAGCTGAGCGATACGGCAGCAGTTCGCCCAGCGTGCCCAGTTGCGGCGCGTACTCGCGCAATACGCTGGCCTGTGCCAGATGGGTGGCGTGGACCATGGCCTGCACCAGGGCCATCACCTGGTCATGATGTTCGGGGGTGCTGCGCACGCACTCTGCTTCCAGCGCCTGCAGCAGTTGCTGCACCCAGTGGTGCCAGGTGTCCAGGCGCGCCTCGCAGACCACCATGACCCGGCCCTTCAAGGTCGGCGACTTCGGTGGCGCGGTCATCGGGTGCAGGCCAACCACCTCGGCCCTGGAGGCGAGCATCGCGCTGACAGGCTCGGCCTTGATCGAGGTTACATCCAGCCACAGCTGCCTAGCTTCACGCCCACCCGCGATGCGCACGTAGTCATTGATCACGGCGGCGGTGTGGCGGATGGGTGTGGCGAAGACCAGCACGTCGGCGCGCTGGATCAACTCGCTTTCGCTGAGCGAACCCTTGTCGGCCGGGTCCTGGCCAATGACCTGCAAACCCATGCGGGCGGAAAAGAACTGGCCCAGCCAGCGGCCATAGGCACCCTGGCTGCCGACGATGCCGACAATGGGAGAGGCGTTCAAGCGCGGGCAGTGTCCATGTAGCGGAAAATCAATTGTAGGCCACCCGGCGCTGCTGGCTGGCGTTGATCGCGCACTTGCTCTACAGACGCCGGGTTAGTCGTTACGCTAACCCGCCCTGACACCTGATGATGATCATCCGCAACGCATGAAAATTTCCGAACAGACTGTGCTCGTCACCGGCGGCGGTAGAGGCCTGGGCCACGCCATCGTCCGCGCCTTCGCCCAGCAAGAGGCCAGGCTGGTGATCAACTACCTGCGCAGCCGCGAGCCGGCCGAAGCGCTGGCCCGGGAATTCGGGGCGCATCGGGCCATCGCCTTGCAGGCCGATGTCGCCGACCCGGTTCAAGTGCGTGCGATGTTCGCGGCAGCACGCGCGCACTTCGGCGCCCCGGTCACCACCGTGATCAACAATGCGCTGGCCGATTTCCAGTTCAATGGCGATGCGCGCGCCCAGGCTGCCGATATTGGCTGGGAGGAATTTTCCGCACAATTTTCGGTCAGCGTGCGCGGCGCATTGAATACCATGCAGGCGGCACTGCCGGGCATGCGGGAACTGCATTTTGGACGCTTGATAAATATCGGCACCAACCTGTTCCAGAACCCGGTGGTGCCCTACCACGACTACACCGCGGCCAAAGCGGCGCTGCTGTCGCTGACCCGCACCGCCGCCGCAGACCTGGGGCCAGATGGGATCACCGTGAACATGCTCTCCGGTGGCCTGCTGCGCAGCACCGATGCCAGTGTGGCGACGCCCGAGGCGGTATTCGACTATATCGCCGCGGCCACGCCGCTACGCAGCGTCACCACGCCCGAAGAATTCGCCGATGCCGTGCTGTTCTTCGCCTCACCCTGGTCACGCGCTGTCACCGGACAGAACCTGGTGGTCGATGGTGGCCTGGTCAAGGATTGACCGGCCGTGTCGCCGGCGACGGGCACGCCCGTAGTCTGCGGCACGGACCCGCCTTGCCGGATCAGGACGTCATCCGGTCCCAGAACGATTTCACCCCATCCAGGAAGGTCGCCGACTTGGGCGAATGCTTGCGTGCATCGTCACCGGAGAACGTGGCCTCGAACTTCTCCATCAGCTCACGTTGTTCCGAAGTAAGGTTGACCGGGGTTTCCACCGCAACGCGGCAGAACAGGTCGCCGTGGCTGCGGCTGCGCACCGATTTGACGCCCTTGCCACGCAGCCTGAACAGCTTGCCGGTCTGGGTCTCTGCCGGAATGCGGATCTCGGCCTCACCGTCAAGCGTGGGCACGCGCACCGTATCGCCCAGTGCGGCCTGGGAAATACGGATGGGTACCTCGCAGTGCAGGTCGTCACCGTCACGCTGGAAGATATCGTGTTCGCGCACGCGCACTTCCACATACAGGTCGCCAGGTGGCGTACCCGTCGGGCCAGCTTCGCCCTCGCCTGCAAGGCGGATGCGGTCACCGTTGTCTACGCCCGCCGGAATCTTCACCGACAGGACTTTTTCCTCTTCCACCCGGCCTGAGCCATGGCAGGTCTTGCAGGGATTGCGGATGACCTGGCCGCGCCCGCTGCAATGGGGGCAGGCCTGCTGCATGGCGAAAATGCCACGCTGCATGCGTACCTGGCCGCGTCCGCCGCAGGTGGTGCAGGTCTCGCTTTTGCCGTCTTCCGAGCCCGAACCCTGGCAGGGCTCGCAGCCCGCCAATGTGGGAATCTCGATTCGTTTCTCGACCCCGGCTACCGCTTCTTCCAGGTCCAGCTCCATCACATAGCCCACATCGGCGCCACGACGTGCCGCGCGCGCGCCGCCGGCCCCGCCGAAGATATTGCCGAAGATGTCGCCAAAAATATCGCCCATGTCGGCCGGGTTGGGACCGCCACCGCCACCGCCACCGCCCATTCCATGCTCGAATGCAGCGTGGCCATGCTGGTCATACATGCGCCGCTTGCCGCCATCGGACAGCACTTCGTAGGCTTGCTTGCATTCCTTGAACGCGGCTTCCGCCGCGGCATCACCGGGATTGCGATCAGGGTGGTGCTTCATGGCGCAGCGACGGTAAGCCTTCTTCAGCTCTTCCTCGCTTGCATTGCGGGCCACGCCCAGAATTTCGTAAAAGTCACGCTTGCTCATAAAAACCCGGTAGCCGTTAAACGGAAGCCGGTAGCCGGACAGCACGTGCGGGATGCTTTCCCACTATCGGCTGCCGGTTCCCGGCTCACGAGGGACGGATTCATCCGCCCATGTTGGATTACTTCTTGTCGTCTTCTTCTTTTACTTCAGTGAACTCGGCGTCCACCACATCTTCGGCCGCTCCAGAACCCTGCGCCTGACCTGCATCACCCGCTTGCGCCGAAGCGGCTGCAGCCGCGGCATACAGCGCCTGACTGGCTTCTTCCAGACTCTTGGTACGGCTTTCGATCTGGCCCTTGTCTTCGCCCTTCATGGCGGTTTCAAGGTCAGCAAGCGCCGATTCGACGCTGCCAATCACCGCACCGTCGACCTTGCTGCCGTGTTCGGTGATGGCGTTGCGGGTCGCATGAATCAGGCCGTCGGCCTGGTTGCGCGCCTGCACCAGCTCGTGGAACCGCTTGTCGTCTTCGCGATGCGCCTCGGCATCGGCGACCATCTGCTGGATCTCGGCCTCGGACAGACCCGAACCGGACTTGATCTCGACCTTCTGTTCCTTGTTGGTCTTCTTGTCCTTCGCGCTGACGTGGATGATGCCGTTGGCGTCGATGTCGAACGACACCTCCACCTGCGGCAGCCCACGCGGCGCCGGCTCGATACCCGACAGGTCGAACTTGGCCAGCGACTTGTTGAAGCGGGCCTGCTCGCGCTCGCCCTGCAGCACGTGCACGGTAACGGCGGACTGGTTGTCCTCGGCGGTACTGAACGTCTGCGAGGCCTTGGTCGGGATGGTGGTGTTCTTCTCGATGATTTTGGTGAACACGCCGCCCATGGTCTCGATGCCAAGGCTCAGCGGGGTCACGTCCAGTAGCAGCACGTCCTTGACGTCGCCGCCCAGCACGCCGCCCTGGATGGCGGCACCCAGCGCCACGGCCTCGTCGGGGTTCACATCCTTGCGCGGTTCCTTGCCAAAGAATTCGGTCACCGCCGCCTGCACCTTGGGCATGCGGGTCTGGCCGCCGACCAGGATCACTTCACCAATGTCGCTGGTGCGCAGGCCGGCATCATTCATGGCGATGCGGCACGGCTCGATGGTCTTCTTGACCAGGTCTTCGACCAGGGCCTCAAGTTTTGCGCGGGTAAGCTTGATGTTCAAGTGCTTGGGGCCGGAGGCGTCGGCGGTGACGTAGGGCAGGTTGACTTCGGTCTGCTGCGAGGTCGACAGCTCGATCTTCGCGCGCTCGGCGGCGTCCTTCAGGCGCTGCAGGGCCAACGGGTCCTTGCGCAGGTCAATGCCCTGGTCCTTCTGGAATTCCTCGACCAGGTAATCGATGACGCGTTTGTCGAAATCTTCGCCGCCCAGGAAGGTGTCGCCATTGGTGGCCAGCACTTCGAACTGCTTCTCGCCATCGACGTTGGCGATCTCGATGATGGACACGTCGAAGGTGCCGCCGCCCAGGTCATAGACCACGATCTTGCGGTCGCCGCCGTCTTTGTCCAGGCCGTACGCAAGTGCTGCCGCGGTAGGTTCGTTGATGATGCGCTTGACGTCCAGCCCGGCGATCTTGCCGGCATCCTTGGTGGCCTGGCGCTG
>JBDSUI010000015.1:0-13231 GCA_039927795.1 Pseudoxanthomonas sp. | reverse complement strand
CCTGATGGCACGCTTATTCCGCTGCCAGCGCCCTGCGTGGATACCGGCATGGGCATGGAGCGGCTTGCTGCGATCCTGCAGAACGTCCATACCAATTACGAAATCGATATCTTCAAGGCATTGATCGCCGAGGCGTCCAGGTTGACCGCGACGGCCGATCTGGAAAACAAGTCGCTTCGCGTGATTGCCGATCACATTCGCGCCTGTTCATTCCTGATTGTTGACGGCGTATTGCCGTCGAATGAGGGTCGCGGGTATGTACTGCGCCGTATCATCCGCCGTGCCCTGCGGCATGGTTGGATGGTGGGTGTGCGCCAGCCTTTTTTTCACAAGTTGGTGGCAACACTGGTTGCCCTGATGGGGGACGCCTACCCCGAGTTGTCCGCCGCCCAGGGCATGGTGGAAAAAGCACTGAATGCCGAAGAAGAGCGATTTGCAGAGACCCTGGACTCGGGAATGCGTATCTTCGACGAGGTGGCGTCGCGCGCGGCAGATATCATTCCCGGCGCGGATGCGTTCCGTCTTTACGACACCTACGGTTTTCCGGTCGACCTGACTGCCGATATCGCCCGCGAGCGTGGCCTTTCCGTCGACATGCAGGGTTTTGATGCGGCCATGGAGCAGCAACGCGAAACTGCGCGGGCTGCCGGCAAGTTCGCTTCGGGCACCGGGCTGCCGGCCGATCTGGTTGCGAAATTGAAGCCCACCGAATTCGTTGGCGAGCACTCGCTGGATGCCGGTGGACTGGTCGTCGCTGCGCTGTTGAAGCAGGGCAGGCCAGTGGACACGGTCAGTGCGGGCGAGGAGGCAGTGGTGATCCTGGACCGCAGCCCTTTTTACGCAGAGTCTGGTGGTCAGGTGGGCGATACAGGCGTACTGGCGGAGCAGGGCGTGAAGTTTGAAGTGACCGATACGCTGAAATTCGCAGGCCAGTTCCATGGGCACGTGGGCAAGTTGGCGCTGGGCAGTCTTGCGCTGGGTGATCACCTGCTTGGTTCGGTCGATGCGTCGCGTCGCGCTAAGGTGATCCTCAACCATTCGGCCACTCACCTTTTGCATGCCGCGCTGCGCGAACTGCTGGGCACCCATGTCCAGCAGAAAGGCTCGCTGGTTGCGCCCGACAAGCTGCGTTTTGATTTCTCGCACTTCCAGCCAGTGACTGAGGCCGAACTGGCTGAAGTGGAGCGTCGCGTCAACGCTGAAATCCGCGCCAATCACGCTGCCGAAGTGCACAACATGGGCATGCAGGAGGCGCTGGATTTCGGCGCCATGGCGCTGTTTGGCGAGAAATATGGCGAGAATGTCAGGGTTTTGAAGATGGGTGGCTATTCCACCGAGCTGTGCGGCGGTACTCATGTGGGTCGTACGGGTGACATCGGCCTTTTCAAGATCGTAAGTGAAGGCGGGGTCTCGTCCGGCGTTCGTCGCATCGAGGCAGTGACGGGTCAAGGTGCGCTGGATCTGGTTTCCAGCGAAGAGCAACGCCTGCACGATGCGGCAGCATTGCTGGGTGGCAATGTCAGTGAAGTGGTAGAGAAGGTCCGCCAGTTGACTGACCGCCAGAAAAAGCTGGAGCGCGAACTGGAAGCACTCAAGGCCAAGGCCGCGACCGGTGCAACGGCCGATTTGGCCGGTATGGCAACTGACATCGCTGGCGTGCGGGTGTTGGCAGCAAGATTGGAAGGCTTTGATGCCAAGGCGCTGCGCGAGGCTATGGACAGGCTCAAGCAACAGCTGGGCGACGCGGTGTTAGTCCTGGCAGGCACCCAAGACGGCAAGGCATCTCTGGTGGCCGGTGTGTGCGGCTCGGCAACGGGCAAGGTAAAAGCAGGGGAACTACTGGCGCATATCGCCAGTCAGACCGGGGGCAAGGGCGGCGGCCGCCCGGACCTCGCCCAGGGTGGTGGTGAGGATGGGCCCGCCCTTGCCACTGCACTTGAAGGGGTCAATGACTGGGTTCGCGACCGTTTGCAATGAGGGGTCGCAATGCAGTTACCACGCTTGCGGGCCTGTGTGGCCGGCCGTTACCATGGTTCACGTTAATGAATGAATCTGGAAGCGTTCAACACCCCAAAAGGGCGCGGACGCTCCGCCGGCACTACTCTTGCCGGATTATGGAGACCAAGTAATGTTGATTTTGACTCGCCGTGTGGGCGAAACCCTGATGATCGGTGATTCGGTCACGGTGACTGTGCTTGGGGTGAAAGGCAATCAAGTGCGGATAGGCATCAACGCGCCCAAGGATGTCTCGGTGCACCGCGAAGAAATCTATCAGCGCATACAGCGCGGCGAAGATCCGACGCCGGCAACGCCTCCTGACGAAACCGCCGCTTCCGGCTGACGAATTTGTTTGCCGCATTCGCTTTCAGCCGTTATCCTAACTGGCTGAAGCAGCCCAACGCGGTCAGATCTGAAGTTTTCCCGGAGAGTTGCCCGAGCGGCTGAAGGGGCTCCCCTGCTAAGGGAGTATAGGGTCAAAAGCCTTATCGAGGGTTCGAATCCCTCACTCTCCGCCACTTCAGAAAGCATCATGCAATAGGTTTTCTGCGGAGTTTCGCAGGTTGTTTTTAGTTGCAGTTCAAATGAAATGATTGACGGGCGTTGGCCTGATCAGTCAAAATCACCTTTCTGATGCGCCCGTAGCTCAGTTGGATAGAGTACCTGGCTACGAACCAGGCGGTCGGGAGTTCGAATCTCTCCGGGCGCACCACAGAGCAAAGAATCCAAGCCAGTGAGCTCATGCCCACTGGCTTTTTTCTTGCGTGGGATTTGACGCTGTTTGCGCGCGCGGGCATGACCGGCACGCCGCTAGCAGCTGCCGGAGGGCATGTTCTGTCCCTGGGTACCGAATGCATGCGTCAATTGCAACGCAGCCCGTGAACCGAGGTTGGTCACCCCAAAGGATCAGCGGTGCTGGCGGCAGCGTCCTCCACCCGCTTGTTTTTCTTTCGGAAGTAGAATCCCTCATAGCCGTCTATGCGGCACGACGGTTCGAATGGAACGCGCAGATAGCGCTCCGCAGAATGCCACTTGTCCTGCACTTCGTAGCCCAATGCTTCCATCGCGGACGTGAACTCGGGAATCGCCGATACCCTGTAGGGGAGGATGGCGCGGCCAATATTCTGCAGAGTGAAATAGCCTTGGGTGGGATGCATTGGCACCAGGTTCACCAGGACATGAGGGGGCGGATCAGGTAGTTCGCGCAGTAGCTCGGGCAAGGTGAAATCCAGATATTGCAGCGCGCCGCTGGTCAACAGCACATCCTGACCGTCGGCATCCAGCCGAGAATTGGTAAACGCCAAGTGCCGTTCGGGGTCGTGTTCCCTGGCCCATTCGCGACCTGCTTGCACAACGTCCGGAACATCGTGTACAAGCCACTGCATGTCAGTGGGGTAGTGCACGTACCGTTTGAATCCGTAGTAGCTCACCCCGTTGTGGCCTCCGAGGTCGAAGATTCGACGCTGCCGCTGGACCAGCAGCTCTGAGAGCCAGTAAACCAACGGGTAGTCGCTGACCCGAATGCGTTGGTGCTGGTCCCTGTACATGCCGCTGGTGCCGGCGTAGGCGTAGCTGCTTGGTAGTGATGGCGGGGTCGCTGCCTTGGCTTCGGGATAGCTTGCGTACCTGCCGAAATAGGAATTGCCGCCATGGAATGGGCGGCGAAACATCCGCAGGTACATCGGCTTCCCCAGTACTCTCAGGCCCGGCAGTTCTGCTGCTTCATTGGCGATGTGCCGCAACTTCGCTCCCAGCCACCCGTCTTTCACGTACTCCATGGAGCCCGCCCTTGATTGGATAAGTTCCATGGATAACGCGGTTACCGTGATTTCCAGGACGCGGTGAAGGTCGAGCAGGTGGCCGGCCCAGGCTGGCCGGTTTCGGTGAGGGCGCGGCGCTGGCCGACTTGGGGTAGGCTCCGCGATGACCGGATCGACATTCCTGCCATGCCACTAGCCGACTCGCCCGAACCTGGCCAACATCCACGCGACCGTGCGCTGCAAGCCGAATTCGACCGTGCCTGGTCCAGAAGCCTGGGACACGCCACGGAAGGTCCGGACATCGTGCTTGCTTTATTGTTTGAAACCGGCTGCTGGCATCCCTGGCTAGACGATGCGATAAGCCTGCTGAGTCCGAGTGAGAGCGAAAAGGTGCAACGGAAGCTGCGAATTAGCGACCGTGATGAACTGGCATTGGGGTATGCATTGCATCGCTTGTGCGTGGCGAAGATGTTGCATTGCGATCCTTCGCTTGTAGAGCTTGGGCGCGACGATTTTGGCCGGCCATTTGTTGCAGGCAGCCCGTTGCAAACCAGCCTGAGCCACACCAATGGCGCCGTAGCAGTGGCGCTGAGTCGCGACGGTTTCGTGGGCATCGACATAGAGCCTGCAGCCCGTGCGGGCGAACTTACCGAGATCGCAGCAACGGTCATGCACGCTTCTGAAGTGGAACGCGTTGCATCGTTGCCCGTGACCGCGCGTGCGCATGCATTGCTGGCCTTGTGGGTTCGCAAGGAAGCCGTACTTAAAGCCGCCGGAATTGGGCTGCTGCGGGAAATGGGAAGTTTCATTGCTCCCGTGGACAAGCTGGTTTGTCTGCCTGCGGCCGACGGAACGGACGTGGTCGTGGCGGCCATTCATATGCTCGACGCCGGCCACGACTGGCGGGCGGCGATTGCAGTTTTGCCTGGTGCGAAGTTCCATGCACGCTGGCTTTCGCCCGAGGCCACGATGGCCGTTCTGTTGCCCTGATTGCGTCTGGCGCTGAGCCAGCCGGTTCACCCCTTCATGCAAAAAAGATGGCCACTTCAGGCCGGAAAGAATTCCCTTGCGCGTTGTTATGGAGGCCACGGTATGAACCGTGTCACGGACGTGCCGGAGAGACGCGCAATGGGACTGACCGGATTTAATGGGAAACGGGCCTCTGGGTGGCCGCGGCCAGGCAAGGCGGTGGCTCAGCGCGTCCATTGCGCCAAGGCAAGGTATGCGCAGGCGCAGGCATGAAGACTCCATTGAAGAGTCGGAAAAGCCGGGCGGTTTTCAAATTATGGCTGGGGGAATTATTGCTGGTATCCATTGCAGTCACGCTCGCGGCCTGGCTGCGTTTCCATGGCGATCCCGAAAGCCACATCGCGTTCGCACAAACGGCACCGTTGCGGACCTTGCTGGTGGCAATCTGCACCACAGGTGCCATGGCGGCCTTCGGCTTGTACCAGGTGCACACACGCTACAACAGGACCGACCTGTTCTTGCGGTTAATCATGTCTTTCGCATTCGGGGGTGTTGCACTGCTGGTGATGTATTACGTGGTACCGCAGACCTATATCGGGCGAGGTGTGCTGGCCATGGCGCTGGCGCTGGCAATCCTGATGGTAGGCGTCATGCGGATACTGTTGCAGCGGGTATTCGAAGCAGATGGCTTCAAGCTGCGGGTATTGGTGCTGGGTGCCGGCGGCAATGCCAATCTCATCAACAGTGGGCTGCGACGCCGCAGTGATCGTCATTCTTTTCTGTTGGTCGGCTTCCTGCCTATCGACGGGCAAAAGTCGGTGGTAGCGGAACCATTGCAGGTCCGCAGTGAGGCGGGGCTGCTGGAACTGACGCGCTCGTTGAATGTCGACGAGATTGTCGTTGCACCTGATGAGCGTCGCGGTGGGCTGCCAATGGAGCAATTGCTGGCGTGCGCACAACGCGGGATCCGCGTAACTGACCTGCCGGATTTTTTCGAAAGGGAGGCCGGAATGATCAAGCTTAATGTCGTCGAGCCGTCGGCACTGATTTTTTCGGGCGGATTTGATCACTCGCGGCCAAGACAACTGAGCAAGCGCTTCTTTGATTTGTTGGCGGCATCGACACTGCTGTTCCTGGCGTGGCCGGTGATGCTGTTCACTGCGCTCTGCGTCCGACTTGAATCTGCCGGTCCGGTGCTTTATCGGCAGACCCGTGTGGGAGAGAGTGGCACGGCATTCGAGCTGGTCAAGTTCCGCAGCATGCGTGCGGATGCGGAACAGGACGGCGTTGCGTGCTGGGCGCGCAAGAACGACGACCGTACCACCCGCATTGGCGCGTTCTTGCGCAGGCTGCGTCTGGATGAGTTGCCGCAGTTGTTCAACGTGCTGCGCGGCGACATGAGCTTTGTGGGGCCACGCCCGGAAAGGCCACATTTCGTGGATCAATTCAACCAGCAGATTCGATATTACGGCGTTCGCCACTCGGTCAAGCCCGGTCTGACGGGCTGGGCCCAGCTGCGCTACCCCTATGGCGCCTCAGTAAGCGATGCCGAAGAGAAGCTGAAATTCGACCTGTTTTACGTCAAGAATCAGGGGCTGGTGTTTGATCTGATGATATTGCTGCAGACCGTAGAAGTAGTTTTGTTCGGGCGTGGTGTGCGCTGATGCTGCGAGCTTCCTGCCGAAGGTGTTGCCTGGGTCGCGACGCAACTGCCGGGATGGCGGCGCAGCCGGTTCTCGACTGCCGCGTTATTGCAGGGGAAGCGGAGAGTAGACGTCTGAACCATGCCGGGTCAGGGTGAGTCGGTCCTGGTCTTCAGCGGGCGCAGGGGCGAGCTATACCAATCGACCACCCGTCTGTCTTCAAACCGGATCCAGGACGGGCCATAGGTCCACTCCGCTTCGTCCGAATGTGTCGGGTTGCCCTGAAGCACCCGCACTGTCCCCGCGTTGACGCCTATCTCGATCTGTGTGGGTGGCGCTGGCAGGTCGACCATCTGCCCAGCCGCGCCATCACTGGCAGCGGCCGTGATCTGAGCAGCAGAAACGGCTGGCTTGGGCAGCGGCGCAATCGTATTGGAGGCGGCTGCCTCGCCAGCTTCCAAAATATCTGCGCTTTTCTGTCTGGTATTGAATGCAGTCAAAGCCGCAATTGCCACAGCCAGAATCACGGCCGCGTGGCGGGCGGAAAGTGATCGCTTCGCGGGTGGCGTGGCAATGACCGGGGTATACGCGCTGAGTACGGGTGGCAGGGGCTGGCTATGCGACTGCAGGCTGCTGCGTGTCAGCGGCGGGGCCACTGCCGGTGCAACGGCACCCGGCAAACGCCCGTGGCGGCGATGGAAGCGCAAAGCCTTGGCGTAGAGACCCAGCAGTTCGGCCAGTTCAGGTTGGGATGTGCCTGGAACCTCGGGTTCCATTCGGTCAGGATGCTGCTGCCTGATACGGCGCCGGCAGGCTTGCTTGAACTCCTGCAGCGAGCAGTCATTGTGAATGCCGAGTTGCAGGTAGAGCTGTGCGAAGTCTGTCGTCATGGCCACCCAATCCCTGGTTCTGGATACGCAATCAGTAATCAGCTGACGAAGGGCGTAACCATGCAGGCCACATCAAGGCGTGACCGCAGGTGCTCGGCCAGGCGCAGGCTTAGTGCAACGATGGTGAAGGTGGGGAATGCCCAGCCGCCGGTCGGGAAAACAGAGCTGCCGGCGACATAGAGATTGTCTACGCCGTGCACGCGGCATTGGCGGTCGACGACACCCTGTTGCGGGTCGTCAGCCATGCGGGTGGTGCCCAGGTGGTGGGAAGTGCCATAGACCAGGGGTTCGGAATGTTCGTTGGCTATCCAGGGTTCGGGATCGAACCGTCCCTCGCTGACACGTGCAAGCTCGCTGCCGAACAGCAGCGCGGCCGTGCGGTAGGTGTGGTGGTCGATCGGTTGCAGGCGCCAGTCCACGCAGACCTTGCGCTGGCCGAGCACATCGGTGTCCTGTCCCAGCGTGATGCGGCTATCGGGGTGGGGCGCCTGTTCAAAATAGCCAATCAGGTCAATATGGTCGGCCGCTACGGTGGGCTTGTTGCCCAGCTTGCGGACGCAGGCCACTGCGATATCAGTTATGCCCAGCGCTATCCGCAGTAGAAGAAGGGCAATGTGTTGATCGGGCGGCGGCGGCCTGCCTCCATTTACTGGCTCGCCATTCTTGCGTAAGGAAAGCCGTTCGGCCAGCACGGCGTTCTCATCGCGTTTGCGTGCACGCAGCGCGGACTTGAGCTCGCGCATTGCCTGGATACCGTTGGGTACTGGTCCCTCCACGGCAAACAGGCGCACCCGGCAATTGAGGGTGTGAAACGCGCTCTGGGCCATTTCAGACAGACAGATTTCCGGATGAACAGAGGTGGGAGTTTTATGTAAATCCCGGTTATAGGGGTGCGCAATGCGGTCCGCCTGTGGCGTGTAGAGCGTGCCCAGCTTGCCGCTGGGGTGATCCATGAAGAAGCGCCCGACAAGGTCGTTCTGATTGCCAAGCCCCTGGGGCGTGGCCGATCTGGAAACAAGCAGCAGGCGGGCATTTTCTATGCCGCCGCACGCCAGCACGTATTGCCTGGCGCGCACGACGCCGGCGCGTCCCTCCAGGGTGCCGATACGGGCATGGCGCACACTGCTTCCGCCTGTTGAAGCTTCGAGCTCCAGTAGATTGGCATGGAGCAGTATGGTGATGTTTGGCGCCTGCTCCAGGTCTTCGCGGTAGGCCTCTCCAAACATGACCGGGCTGAAGGCAAAGGTTTTGTTGACCAGATTTTCAGCAGCGAATTCCAGTGGCGCGACACCTGGTGGCGTGAGGAAGGAGTCTTCGCCGAACTCGTGGCTTTCAATACGGCAAAAATCGCGTGCGTGGCGGTAATAGGGCTCCAGATCCTGGTAAGAAATAGGCCAGCTGCTATTGGGCACCCACTCTCTGGATTCCAGCTTTCCAATCGGGATGCAACCTCCACCCCACAGGTTGCAACTGCCGCCGAATACCCGCATGCGCGAGGTTCCAGGGTCGAACTCAGGGGTTCCGATCGACGTTCCTTCATACAAGGCCTGGCTGCTCTCCTCACCGGTAAAGCCACCACTTTCGATCAGGCAGACCTTGGCATCGCTTCCTATGAAAGTTCGCGCTATTGCAAGGCCCGCGGCACCGGCCCCAACGATGCACAGGTCTACATCGATCTCGTTCGGTGTAGACAGGTTCCGGTAGTCATTGATCAATGCACTTGCTCCAGGGTTGCCAAGCATGACCCGTGCCCCTTCAAGGGCTCCATTCACCACCAACGGAAAATCCGCTTATGTCGGGACAAAGGCGGCGGTCGCCAGCCAACAGTAGGGCGCAGCTTGGGGCAGGCCACGCAGCCCGGCCAATGACCGGAAAGCGCGCCAGCACACGTTGATATCGACAAAGCTCGTTTACCGAAGGAAGTAAACATGGGGGGTAAGGACGTTATGCGCGCGGATCCACGTGCTGGAATGCTGCAGGAAATTGAAGGCTGCCTGGCCCAGCATCCGCAGGTACATTCTGCTGCAGTGGTCGAGCAAGGCGGTCGCCTGGTGGCTTATGCGGTTGCCGTTCCCGGCAGCTCACTGGCCCAGGACCAGCTGCAGGCCTATCTGCAAGGTCGCCTGGCGGCCTACAAGATGCCACGCTATTTCGTCGTACTCGAGCAGATGCCGCGCGCCGCGGATGGCCAGGTCGATCTTGCTGCGCTGCCCGATCCCTTGCTGGCGGCCCCTTCTGCAACAGCCGCCGCTGGACCTGCCGAGCACGCGTTGGGGCGCGTGAATTACCTCGCCGCGCTCTGGGCGGAGTTGCTCCGTTGCGAAGTGCAGGCCAGTGACAACTTCTTTGATCTGGGTGGCCATTCCATGCTTGCCGTGCAGATGGCGAACCGCGTGCATCGAGACACTGGCGTGCGCATACAGCTGATGACGCTGGCGTCGCAATCACTGGCGCAGATCGCCTCGACTCTTCCGGCTGCCGGAAGCGTGGCGGGGCAGGGTTTGCGCTCGCGCCTGCTGGGAAAGTTCAAAGGCATGTTGCAGGGTCAGGAGCGGCCCGGAGCATGAGAAGTTGCATCGCACGTCACCGGTTGCTGGCAGTTGGCTAAGCCCATGGCGGAACCTTTCTATTTCGGTGATCAACCACGCGTACTCTTTGGCCTGCGCCATCTCGCTGCGGCAACGCCAAAAGGCAACGTGCTGGTATGCGCGCCCCTGTTGCAGGAAGGAATCCGCTGCCAGCGTGCCTTGTGGGCGCTGGCCCAGGCCATGGCGGCGCAGGGACTGGAAACGCTGCGCTTCGACTGGTACGGCAGCGGGGATTCGCGTGGCAACAGCAATGAGATAAGCCTGCCGGGACTAGCTGCAGACATCCAGTCTGCCCGCCAGCAGTTGCCTCTGGTCAGGACCGGCACGCCATCGCCTTTGCCAGTTGCGCGCCTGCTGGGCGTGCGCAGCGCCGCGTTGCCCCTGCTGCTGCACGCCAGTTGCAGTACCCAGCCCGCCGATCTGGTGCTATGGGCGCCAACCCTGGACGGAGCATCGCTGGTGGCTGCCTGGCGCGAACAGCACCGCCGGCAACTCTACGTCACGGGCCGGTTTCCAAAGCCGCCACAGGCTGCAGCCAGCAATGAGCTGCTGGGGTTCGTGCTCCACGAGCGCTTGCTTCAGGCCCTGCAGGCGTGGCAGTGCGCGCAGGTCACGTTGCCCGTCGGCAGCAGGGTCATGCTGGTGCAATGGCGCAGCACGGCGTCCACCGACGTTTTCGTGCGCAGGCAGCGTGCCGCCGGTGTCGCCGTGGAATACCTCCAGCTCGATGCCGATGACGAACCGGACTGGGACAATCCTGACCATTTCGAGACCCAGATCTTTCCGCGCCGCGCAGTCAACCGGCTTGCCGCCCAGCTGGCGGAGGCAGCATGAGCGCGCTGCCCCTGCTGCCCCTGCTGCCTGAGCTGCCGACGTTGCCGGCGCCTGTCCAGTCAATCGACCCGCCAGAGACCGCGCACCGGTTCGGTGCAGAGCTGGTGGGAATTCTTCATGCGGCAGCCGGGCCAGCACGCCATGAAACGGCGCTGATTCTGCTCAATGCCGGTATGGTGCATCGCATCGGGCCACATCGCGGTAGCGTCGAACTTGCGCGCGCCGTGGCCGGTGCCGGGTACCCGGTGTTCCGCTACGACCAGTCGGGCCTGGGCGACAGTCCCATGTCGGCGCAGGCGTCAGCCCAGCGTCGGCACCTGGAAATAGCCTCAGCCATGGCGCTGGTGACGTCGCGCACCGCGGCGACGCGCTTTGTGGTTGGCGGGATCTGTTCGGCGGCAGACGAGGCTTTTCACCTGGCCTGCATTGAACCCCGCATCCACGGCCTGCTGCTGCTGGACGGGCTTGCGTATCGCACGGCCGGCTATTGGTGGCGTCATCTGGCCTCGCGGGTATTCAGTCCGGTGAAGTGGGCAAACTGGTGGCGTAGCCGCCGCGACGGCACACCCGGCATGGAGAACTACCGCGACTGGCCACCGCGCCGCCAGGCGATGACAACGTTGAATACCTTGCTCGCCCGCGACGTCCGCTTTCTGTTCGTGTTCACCGGGGGCGCGTACCGCTATTTCAACCATGCCGGACAGCTAGCGGCCTGCCTGGGCAAAGCCGTGCGTTCGGTCCAGGTCTCGCTGGCGTTCTGGCGCGATTGCGACCACACCTTCTACCTGCAGCGTGACCGTGCGCAGTTGCACGCGCTGGTCGCGTCATGGATGGATCGTGAGTTCGGGATGACACGCGAACACGCCGAAACCGGGCGCTGAACACGGCGGCTATCCGTGGTGCGGTGCATGGGGACTTTTCGCAGGCTGGAGACAGGCGCCGCGTGATTCCGGCTCTGCGGGCGCGCGGCACCACCTGATCGAACCTTGGCCGAAATGCGCGCCGCGATGCGTTTCCTGTTTGAAAGGAAAGCATTTCGAGATCAACAGGAACAGGGGCGTATGAAAAGAGTGCGAAACCAGGGCCCGATGCCCCAAGTCTGGACGGATAGTCTGGACAAGGATTCGAGAATCCGGCACCCGCCTGAATTCCAAAGACTTCGGCGCGCTGTTTCAATAGCGCGCGCCCGCCTCGCCACCCGCCACGGGCGTCGTCGCGTTGCCAGCATCTTCCCGCGGACACGCGAGCATGGCCGTCGCGCCGGTTTCAGACGGGTCAAATCATGAGCACATTGACGCTACTCGACGTCCTGCCCTGTCGCGCCGAAGTCGGCGCTGGCCCATCGCAGCAACTGGCGTTCGACATTGATCCATTGGTGGTGGCGGGACTGCATTCCTGCGTTGAAGCACCCGCTGCCATGCTGCAGGCCGCGCTGGTATTGGTTGAAAGTCGCCTCACTGGCAACGACGCGGATACATCAGACTGCGATTCCGTGACGTGGTGCGCGGTGGGAGACCAGACCACTGCATCGGCATCTGCGCTATCGACCTGGCAGCTGCTGTTGGCCGAGGGCCGTCTTGAAATTGAATTCAAAGCGCCACTCACCGAACAGGCAATCCGCATAGTGGCGGCCTGCGTGCAACGTGTACTTGCGGCGCAGGCGTCGGGCGACGCCGTCGAATCCGATGCGATCGAACTCCTCGACCCTGCAGAGCGTCAGTCGCTGTTGCACAACTGGAACAATACCGGCAGGCAAACGCCTTCATTTGCAAGCGTACATGGTTGTTTCGCCGCCATGCGCGATGCAACGCCCGATGCGCTGGCGGTGGTTGATGGCGTGACCTCGCTGACCTATGCGGGCCTCGACGCGCGTGCCACCGTGCTTGCGCGGAAGTTGCGTAAGAAGGGCGTGGCCGCG
Organism: Pseudoxanthomonas sp.; assembly: GCA_039927795.1. Classification (GTDB taxonomy): domain Bacteria; phylum Pseudomonadota; class Gammaproteobacteria; order Xanthomonadales; family Xanthomonadaceae; genus Pseudoxanthomonas_A. The sequence continues at coordinate 631 of JBDSUI010000015.1, read as the reverse complement.
GGTGAAGTCGTGGCGGTTGCCATGAATCGTTCCGTTGAGGCAGTGGTTGCGGTGCTTGGGGTGCTCAAGGCCGGCGCGGCCTACTTGCCGCTCGATGCAACGCACCCGGCCGACCGCCTGAACTACATGCTGGAAGATGCCTGCGTGAGGGTCGCGATACTCGATGTGGCGCATGCGACGTTGCCGCTGTCCGATTCAGTCCAGCGGGTCATCGTCAATGACCTGGCCCTGCACGACGACACAGCCGTCAACGACAGCGCCGTCAACGATGATGTCGCCGTTGATGCTGAGTCGCTGGCCTACGTGATGTATACGTCCGGATCAACCGGGATGCCCAAGGGCGTCGAGATTCCCCATCGCGGCATCCTGCGCTTGGTCGTGGGCGTTGACTACGCCGATCTGGGCCCCAGCACGCGCATGCTGCATTGCGCTCCGCTTGGTTTCGATGCATCAACGTTGGAAATCTGGGGCCCACTATTGAATGGCGGTCGTGTGGTCATCCACGATGAAGCGCTGCCCACCGGCGCGGGCCTGGCTACCTCGATCAGGCGCCACGGTGTCACCACCGTCTGGCTGACCGCGGCATTGTTCAACGCTGTTGTCGACGAAGATCCGCAGCAGCTTGCCGACG
>JBDSUI010000014.1:0-9117 GCA_039927795.1 Pseudoxanthomonas sp. | reverse complement strand
AGGCTGGTTCCCGGATGCGCTTTGCGCGCCGTGCTGTTCGGGGACGAGACCTAACGGAGCGCTAAGCATGTAGTACCGGGGATGGAGTGCCTTCGGACGCGGGTTCGATTCCCGCCATCTCCACCATCCAGTGTAAGAAACGGGCCGCGAAAGCGGCCCGTTTTTTGTGTGTCGGCTTTCGCTTTGCGCTTTCTCCTCTCCCCTCTTCTGCTCACGTCCGTTGGAAGAAGAGCCACCTCGTTCTCCTGCTCCTCTCCTCCAGAAGTCGTCATCCGGGCGCAGGCCGGGATGACGAAGATGGGTGGGGCGCGCTTCGGGCCAGGCTGGAAAGCAACCGCACCTGCTCCACTGCCTTCCAACGAGGGGCACGCGCAGTCGAGCACGCTCGACTCTACGCAGGCTTCCCCGCTACGCCGCACCGTCCCGGGTCAGTCACTGGCGGAGCGGCGGCAGCTTGTCCAGGTCCAGCTCATCGACATCCTGCTCAACGTAATAGCGCAGCACGAAGTCAAGCAAGGCCAGTTGCTTGTTGCTCTTGTAGCTGGTGTTGGTGCCCGCCTTGGCTTGCCCCGCACGTTGCTCGCGAATGATCGGGGGGCAAGTGCAGGCAACAGCAGTCAATACGCCGAACAGATCGCTGTTCTAGGCTCCGATGGCCTTCTGCATCTCGGTCAGCGCTTCGCGTCCGGATCCCTTGTCGGCCAGGCCGAGCAGAAGCGTCTTTCGGGCTGGGGGATCACTCCGGATTTCGCGTAACAGGTCCTCGTCCCTGGAGCTCTCAGGCAAGGTGCCGAACAGGCTCTCGAGGAAGTGGATCGCCGGCATGAGTTTGCCGTCAGCGCTACACAAGGTGTTGGCCATCATGCCCTGGGGTCGGCGGGCTTTGCCGTCGACCCGCTTGATCTGAATCCTGGCGGGGCGCGGCTCGGTCGGTTTTGGATGTGGGGACATTGCGGAATCCTAGCCCTCAGTCTGGATGAAGATGCCTTGTTGAACTCGGTCTCGCTGTAGCGCTTAACCTGCACTACTTCGCCTTCCACCACCGCGCCATCCGGCGTTCACAGGTGCGGGCGCGAAAAGTCGTGTTGCCAAGGAGAGGTCGGCCAAGCACGAACACCAGCACCGGCTATCCCCGGCCCTGCCCTGCACCTACGGAGAAAGGGTGAGGGCGCAAAAAGGAACGGGCCGCTTTCGCGGCCCGTTCCCTTGTTGCTGCTGGATCTGCTCAGGAGTGCATGCTTGCAGGTTCATACTTGCAAACGCATGTCTACAACGCATGCTCATCCCTGCAGGCTTGGCACTGACGGCTCAGAACAGCCAGTACTGCATGCCTGCAACCGCGTTAGGACCTCAGCGGCAGCACGCGGATCTCGACGCGGCGGTTAAGGGCGCGGCCTGAGTCGGTGTCGTTACTGGCTACCGGACGGGACTCACCGAAGCCGACGATCTCGAAGCGCTCGCGGACCAGGCCTTTGCCGATCAGGTAATTGCCGACCGAATTGGCGCGCTGCACCGACAGGGTCTGGTTGGCGGCATCACTGCCCACACTGTCTGTGTGGCCGGAGACTTCCACGATGGTCTGGTTGTACTGGGCCAGGGTAGAAGCGACGTTGTCCAGGGCCGGGTAGAACTGCGACTTAAGCGCGGCCTTGCCGAAATCGAAGGTCACGCCATCGGGCAGGTTGAGCTTGATCACATCGCCGTCGCGGCTGACTTCAATGCCGGTGCCCGCAGTCTGGCGGCGCAGCTCGGCTTCCTGCCGATCCTGGTAGGCACCGATGGCGCCACCGGTCAAACCACCCACGCCTACGCCGACAAGGGCGCGCTGACGCCTTTCGGTCGCATCACCGCCGCTCAACAGGCCGGCAACGGCGCCGATACCCGCGCCGATCAGGGCGTTGTTGCGGGTGCGGTTGGGGTCGTTGGGATCGTTGGTCTGGCCGGTGTAGGTGGCGCAACCGCCCAGGGTAAGGGTGGCGATCAGCGCGGCGGCCGCGGCCTTGATGGCGTGTGTCTTCATGTGTAGGTTTTCCTTGACGGGTAATTGACCGGGCCAAAGTACCCAGTTCCGTCACGTCACGGGCTAAAGTCAGGTGAAGACTTACATCTTTCTTACAATTGATTCAGTTTCATCGCGGCAGCAGCGCTTCTGCGGCAGCCGAATCCAGGCAGTGGCGCCAATCGCCCATCAGCGACAGGTAAAGCAACTTCTCGAACTCCGGGCCGAAGCGGTCAATCACCGCATGTGGGTCGGGCACGAGTTTGGCGTCGGAAATCAGGCCGAAATGGACTTGGTTGTTGTAGCTCAGGATCGACAGGCCAATGCCTACAGAGCCGGTCTGCGGCACCCAGTACATCATTTCGCGCATGGCACTGCCGCCCATGAACAAGGGCTGCTGCGGGCCGGGCACGTTGGTGGCGACGGCGGTGGCCTTGCGGCTGAAGAGGTCCAGGGCCAAGCCCTGCACGGCGGCCGGGGCCATGCCCAGGGTGGCCAGCAGGCCGTAGGTGACGATGGCCTGGCGCGAATTCTTTAGCCCGGTCATGCAGCGGGCGACCCGCTCCAGGCGGCGGATCGGATTGTCTTCGCCCACCGGCAGTTCAAGGAACACCAGACCGAAGTGATTGCCCAGCTTTCTGGCGTGTTCCAGTGGCCGCAGGTTGACCGGCACTGTGGCGCGCAGGGTCACCCCATGGAGAAGTTCACCGCGCTCGAGCATGTAGCCACGCAAGGCCCCGGCGGCGGCCGCCATCAGCACATCGTTGACTGTGCAACCGCAGGCGCGCCCCACCGCCTTGACGTCGTCCAGGTTCAGTGGTTCGGCCCAGGCCACGCGCTTGCTGACCCCCAGGGTGCCGCGCAGCAGGGTCGACGGTTCGTCGGACAAGGCCAGTGCGGCCAGCAGCTCGCGACCGATCTCGCCGCCTTCCTTGGCCAGCACCGTGGCCAGGTTGGGGTGGCGGTACAAGTCCCTGCCCTTGTCCAGAACCCTGCCGCCGATCCTCATGTAACGACCAATCGCGCCGATGCGCCGCTCGACGTTGGCACCATCTTGCTTCAGCCAGGCCGCGCGCAGGTTGCTGCTCCTGGCGGGCTGACGGGTGGTATCGGTCATCGACAACATGACCTGCACCAGGGCCATGCCGTCGGCATAGCAATGATGGATGCGCGCGACCACGGCCGAGCCGCCGTCGTACTTTTCAACCAGGTGGAATTGCCACAGTGGCTTGGACTTGTCCAAGGGCGAGGACGCCAGCTGGCTGACGAAACGCTCCAGGGATTTTTTCTCGGATTTGCGGTCGTCCCGTCCGGGCAGCGCGGTGATGCGCACATGCAGGTCGAGGTCGAAATTTTCGTCGTCCACCCACGACGCGCCGGCGGGCGTGTCGACTGCCTTCTGACGGAAACGGGGATAGGCCAGGAAGCGCTTCCTGATCACTTCGCGCAGCCGTTCAATGGTCATCGGCTCATCGAACATCATCACGCCGGTGATCATCATTGGATTGGTGGGACGCTCCATGCGCAACCACGCGGTATCAACCCGCGACATGGATTCCTTGCGCGGCGCTTTACTCGTTGCCATGGTGTTCTCCTCGCCCTGGCCGAGTGAAGCACGCGCCAGCGAAGGGCGTCAACGCGACTGAGCGGGGGCGCTGCGCTGGTACGCGGCCAGCGCCGCATCTCGGCCCTGGGACAGGTCAACCATCGGCGCACGGGGATAGTCGGGGGCCAGCCGCCGGGCCAACTCGGGCTGCAGCCACGGGGCGAAGCGCGCGCTGACCGGCAAGGCGGCCAGCTCGGGAACCCAGCGGGTGATGTAACTGGCATCGGGATCGAATTTCTGCGCCTGGGTCACCGGATTGAAGACCCGGAAGTAAGGCGAGGCGTCCGCACCGGTGCCGGCGACCCACTGCCAGCCCAGGGTGTTGTTGGCAAGGTCAGCGTCGACCAACGTGTCCCAGAACCAGCGCGCTCCATGCAGCCAGTGCTGGCGCAAGTGCTTGGTCAGCCAGCTGCCGGCGATCATGCGCACGCGGTTGTGCATGTAGCCGGTGGCCCAGAGTTCGCGCATGCCCGCATCGACAATGGGAACGCCAGTGCGTCCGCGCTGCCAGGCGTGCAAGGTGGCTGGGTCCGGCGCGCCCCACTGGAAATGCCGGAACCGCGGATTCAGATTCTCGGTGGTCGTTGCAGGGAAATGGTGCAGCAGGTGGTAGGCAAACTCGCGCCATCCCAGCTGACGGATGTAGGCGTCCATATCGGCGGCATTGGCGGCGTTGCGTACGCTGTGCAGCGCGGCGACGATCCGCCACGGCGCGATTTCGTCGAAGTGCAGATGCGGCGACAGCAGCGAGGTGCCGACCCGGTCGGGGCGGTCGCGATCGCTTTGGTAACCACGCAGGGCCCCCTCGGTGAAGATCTCCAGCGCCTCGTGTGCACCGGCCTCGCCGGCCTGCCAGCGTTCCCAGAATCCGCTGTCCCAGCCCAGCGCTGGGGCAAGCCCAAGTGCAGCCAGCGCGACGCTGTTGAAGCTCCCCTGCAATGCAGGCAACACTGCCGGCGCCGGCTGTGGTGCCGGCTGCCGCAAGCGGCCCAGCGCATTGCGCCAGAACGGGGTGAATACCTTGTACGGCCCACCTTGCTGGGTCGCCAGTTCCCAAGGTTCAAACAACAGCGTGCCGTTGAAGCTCTGCGCGACCACACCGCGTTCGCGCAGGTCTTTTTTTATTGCTGCGTCGCGCTGCTGGGTGGCGGGTTCGTATTTACGGTTCCAGAACACCGCTTCGGCGCCCGTTTCCTGCAGCAATGCCGACAACGCTGGCCCGCTGGGACCGTGGCGCAGCAGCAGGCGCGAACCGCGCGCGCGCAATTCCTGGTCCAGCGCCTGCAGTGATCGGTGCAGCCAGGCCCGGGAAGCGGCACCGGGCTGCCACTCGCCGTCTTCTTCGGGGGCATGCACGTACACCGGTACCGGCGTATAGCCGCCCTCGAGCGCCGCGTGCAAAGCGGGATGGTCGTCCAGGCGTAGATCCTGTCGAAACCAGACCAGGGCAAGCGGCCTGCGGGTCGTGGGCATATGGACGGCTACGCGCGTGGGGCGTCCCCAACCAGGTACGCACGCGGAATGCGCTCGTTGAGCCCGGTCAGGATTTCATAGGGAATGGTGCCGGCAGTCTGGGCCACGGCTTCACAAGTGATCACGGCATTGTCCTGGCGGCCGATCAGTACGGCTTCGTCGCCGTTGTAGGCGGTGCCTGCCGGACCCAGGTCGACCATGAACTGGTCCATGCAGATGCGTCCTGCAATGGGGTGGCGCTGGCCGCGCACCAGCACTTCGCCGCGCGAGGACAGCGCCCTTGGATAGCCGTCGCCATAGCCGATCGGCAAGGTGATGACGCGGGTGTCGCCGGCAGCGGTCCAGGTGGCGCCGTAGCTGATGCTGCTGCCGGCCCGGACCACCTTGAAATAGACCACGCTGGAAACCAACGACAGCGCCGGTTGCAGTACCACGCTGGGGCGCGACGCCGGGTCTGGCAGCACCCCGTAGAGCGCAATGCCCGGACGCACCATGTCCAGCCAGGTCTCGGGAAAATGCAGCACGCCACCGGAGTTGGCCAAGTGGCGCAGCGGCATGGGCGCGCCGATGCGCTCGAAGCAGGCGCAGGCGTCCAGGAAACGCTGCAACTGGGTCGCCGTCATCGCCGCGTCAGGATCATCGGCGCAGGCCAGGTGCGAATAGATTCCCTTCAACGTGCACCAGCGCGAGCTGACCGCGGCCTGGATGAACGGTGCCGCGCAGTCGCTGTGCACGCCAACGCGTTCCATGCCGGTGTCAATCTTCAGGTGAATCACGGCCTTGCGGCCCAGCGATTCGGCGGCCCGCTCCACCTGGCGCAACTTTTCGACCGAGGAAACCGTCACTTCCAGGTCGTGCAGGAGGAACTGGGTCACCTGTGGCGCGTGGAAGCCACCGAACACCAGGATGGGCAACTGCACCCCTGCGCGGCGCAGGGCCAGGCCTTCCTCGACAAAGGCCACTCCCAGCTGGGCAATGCCCTGCGCCTCCAGATGCAGGGCGACCGGGATCAATCCGTGTCCGTAGGCATTGGCCTTGACCACGCCCATGACCGGCACGCCGGTGTGACGCTGCAGGGCGTGCAGGTTGTGGCTCAGCGCGTCCAGTCGCACCTCGATGCGGCTGGGACGGTCGCCGGTTTCGGCGCGATACGCGAAGGGTTGGCCATTGGCCGCGGTCGGGTACAGGTCAGGCATGGTGCGATTGTAGCGGGCCACCCCGATGCCTGAGCAAGCAGTCGGGCGTGCGCGCTACAGCGGCTGATCGGCCCTGCCCACGGCCTGCGACGGCAGCGAATCGCGTAAGGGTAGCCACAGCTACGGCGCAGCAAAGACCATGTACACCACGCCCAGGCCGGACCGTTGGGTGTTGCGCATCCTGTACTTCGAGGAGGTGTATCCGGCACGCGTCGCCGAAGAGCAGGCTGAGAAGAGCAAGCGGGCCGCGTTCGGTACCCTGGCCCGCCTCAACCCGCTGAACCGGCCAAGGCAGGAGACAGTGAAAGTTTAAAATTGCCCCGCAACTCCCTTTCACTGCCGCACTGCAGCTGGTCATGGCGAAACTGGCCGCCGAACCCATCGATGCGCATTCCATCCAGAATGACTGCACTCACTTCCGCACCGCCCATCCTTACTTCCACCCGGTGTTCGCCTTCGAATACAGCTGGAACAACAAGTTGGGAGTCATTGAAATAGACGGACTGGGCGGCGAGATGATCGAGAATGAGGAAGGGTTCCGCGACAAGGTCGAGATCGTGATGTCGCGGGAAATGCCGTTCGAGCTGGGTGCCGTGGTTACTTCGGCGGTGGTGCCAGGCAGCGGCTATGCGGTGAAACTATTGAACAAAGTGACCCAGGACAAGCCGGTTCCGAGCCTGTCCTGAGCCTGCCTGCAGGGTAAGGAACGGGCTTTACTCGAAGCTGCCCACCGCATCGTGGGCCAGGTTGTCGAAGCGCGTGTATTCGCCGAAGAACTTCAGCTTGATCGAGCCGGTTGGGCCGTTACGCTGCTTGCCGATGATCACTTCGGCCAGTCCCTTGTCCGCCGAATCCTTGTTGTAGTAGTCATCGCGGTAAATGAAGATGATGACGTCGGCGTCCTGCTCGATAGCACCGGATTCGCGCAGGTCGGCCATCACCGGGCGCTTGTCGGCGCGTGTTTCCAGCGAGCGGTTGAGCTGCGACAGCGCCATCACCGGCACGTTGAGTTCCTTGGCCAGGCCCTTCAGCGAACGCGAGATCTCGGAGATCTCGGTGGCGCGGTTCTCGCTGTTGCCGGGCACGCCCATCAGCTGCAGGTAATCGATGACGATCAGGCCCAGGTCGTGTTCGCGCTTCAGGCGCCGCGCCTTGGAACGCAGCACGTCCGGTGACAGTGCCGGGGTGTCATCAATGAAAATCTTGGTTTCCTTGAGCATGCGGATGGCGCTGGTGACCCGGCTCCAGTCCTCGTCTTCCAGCTGGCCGGTGCGCAGGCGCGTGGCGTTGACCCGACCATTGGAGGAAATCAGACGCAAGGCCAGCTGCGAGGCCGACATTTCCATGGAGAAAACCGCCACCGCCTTCTTCGACTTGATCGCGGCGTACTCGGCAATATTCAGCGCCAACGTGGTCTTGCCCATGGCCGGACGCGCCGCCAGGATCAGCAGATCGGTGGGCTGCAGGCCGGCCGTCATCTCGTCGAATTCGTGATAACCGGTGGGCAGTCCGGTGATGCTGCCACCGCTTTCGAAGCGGCTTTGCAGCACCTCGAAGGCGTCTTTCAGCGCGGTGTTGACGGCGGTGAAGTCGGTGCGCCCACGCGCGCCGGCCTCGGCAATGGCAAAGACTTCCTGTTCGGCCTTGGCCAGCAGTTCGGCGCTGTCGCGGCCGTCGGGCTGGAAGCCGTCGTTGATGATCGCGGTGCCGACCTCGATCAGCTGGCGCATGACCGCCTTGTCACGCACGATCTCGGCATAGGCCACGATGTTGGCGGCCGAAGGCGTGGTGGTGGCCAGTTCCACCAGATAGGCGCCGCCGGCGACCTGTTCGATCTGGCCTTGCGACTCGAACCATTCGCCCAGGGTCACCGCATCGTAGGGACGGCTTTTTTCCGCCAGCTCGCTGATGGCGCGGTAGATCAGCTGGTGGTCACGACGATAGAAGTCGGTGTCGTTGAGCTTGTCGTTGATGCGGTCGTAGGCTTCGGGCGCCAGCATCAGTCCACCCAGCACCGCCTGCTCCGCCTCGATGGAGTGCGGCGGCACGCGCAATTGTTCAATGCGGGCGTCGTGCTGGTCGTAACGGAAACCGGGGCGTGCGGACATGGTGACGGGGTGTTCCTTGTGGGGCGCTTGGCGTATGGGGCTTGCGGTTAGGGGTTTGCCGTTATGAGCGGGCGGTTATGGGCTTGCTGTCAGGGTGCCGGCGGTGCCCGCTGCGGACCTCGCAGGGCACCGATGCGCGCCCTGCGACGGGTGGCGCGCAGCTGAGCGGCGCGGCAGGGATCGGGCCTGCCATCCTAGGGGCTGCGCCTGTGGACAGGCGATGGCACAACCTGTGGATAAGTGCGATTGCTTGTAACTTTCGGCAGTCTCATGGTTTGCGATACGCAATCACGTGGCCGGCAAACAAAACGGGCGCCTTGCGGCGCCCGTCCGGGTGTTGCGTGCAGCGGACTCAGGCTTCGCCAATCACAATGACCTTGACCGTGGTCTCGACGTCGGCATGCAGGTGTACCAGCACGTCGTACTCGCCGATGTGGCGGAACGCGCCATCGGTGAGGATGACCTCGCTCTTTTCCAGCGGATGGCCGGCCTTGCTGAAGGCTTCGGCGATATCGCGCTCGCTGACCGAACCGAACAGCTTGCCTTCGGCGGCGGCGTTTGCGCTGATGGTGACGCTGGCGCCTTCGAGCTTGCTGCGGCGTGCTTCAGCTTCGTCATGGACCGACTTGGCCTTGGCTTCGTAATCGGCACGCTTGGCCTCGAACTCGGCCAGGTTGGCGGCGGTGGCCGGTACAGCCTTGCCCTGTGGCACCAGGTAATTGCGGCCGTAGCCCG
>JBDSUI010000013.1:0-6206 GCA_039927795.1 Pseudoxanthomonas sp. | reverse complement strand
GTTGGCGATGGTTCCTGATCCCACGATCGTGCCCGCAGACAGTGGCCGGGTCCTGGCGGCATGGGCCACCAGCTGCGAGAAATCGAACTGCATGTCGACGCCAGCTTCCGGGGCACCGAACCACTCGCCGTTGATATGCGTGAGCAGCGGCAGGTGCACCTTGTTGTCGCGCCAGCGGTCACCCAGCTCGTCGGGAGTGACGAACACCGGCGACAGCGCCGACCGCGGCTTGGACTGAAGGAAGCCGAAGCCCTTGTTCAATTCACCGGGAATCAGGTTGCGCAGCGACACGTCGTTGACCAGGCCGATCAACTGGATGTGCGCGGCGGCCTGCGCCGGGGTTACGGCCATCGGCACGTCGTCGGTAATGACCACGATCTCGGCTTCCAGGTCGATGCCATAGTCCTCGCTGACGACGCGCACGGCATCGCGCGGGCCATGGAAACTGGCGCTGGTAGCCTGGTACATCAAGGGGTCGGTGTAGAAGCTTTCCGGCACTTCGGCGCCACGCGCGCGGCGCACGCGCTCAACGTGGGGCAGGTAGGCACTGCCATCAAGGAACTCGTACGCGCGTGGCAAAGGCGCGGCCAGTGCGTTGAAATCAAGTTCGAACACGCCATCAGCATCGCCGCCGTCCAATGATTCGGACAAGGCGCGCAATCGCGGCGCCAGCTGGGACCAGCTTTCCAGGGCCAACTGCAGGGTCGGGGCAATGCCATTGGCGCGCACTGCGCGGCTCAGGTCGCGCGAAACCACGATCAGGGTGCCGTCGCGGCCGCCTTCTTTCAGTGAACCCAGTTTCATCCGAACCTCCGTAGGCTGCCTGGCGCCTGATTGTTTCAATTGTAACAAAGGGTGCCGCGAGCGGCGCGCGGCGGCCTTCTGCATGCCGCAACAGCGCCGCGCAAACCCGCGCCGTCAAGGTCACGCGCCACTTATTCGTCACCCTGGAAGTGGCCCGCGCGATAGGTCAGCACCAGGGTATCGCGGTAGCCGTAATCACCAAGGGGCTGGATGGGGGTGGATTCGTGGATCATGCGCGCGTCGTCCAGCAGCATCAGGCTCCAGGGTTCGGTCAGGGTAAAGCGCTGGCCATCTGGGCCGTCGGCTGCGAACACCCGCGTTTCGCCACCGCTGATGCCATGCCGCCCCACCAGCAGGACCGCGACCAGATCCACTCCATCGCGATGCGCGCCTTCCGGCGTGGGCCGGCCAATGCCATCGGTGGTGTCGATACGGAACTGGTGCGCTTCCACGTACCAGGGCTGCGGCCCCTTCAAGGCATCGCAGACCTTGGCCAGCGCCTTGAGAAGCAGTTCCCAGGTGGGCTGGCTGACCGTGTCGACCCCGATCGGTTCGAACCAGCGGCGCATGCCGCCGTGCAATGCGTTGTATTCCTCCGACTGCCAATGCGCGCGATGCGGTGCCAGGACCAGATTGTCGTGATCGATGACGAAACACGAGTGGCGGCGCTTGCGGTAATTGCCGCCGTCCCGCAGGTAGTGGTCGGGCTGCAGGTCTTCCCAGGCCGGGCCCAGGGCTGGCAGTGCCTGCTCATCAAAGCCGCATAGCTGGGCCACGCTGGCCGCTGACAGCACCGCATAGCCGCGCTCGCGCAGGCTTGCGCCGAGCCCTTTCGTGCTGGAAAAAGGAGGAGGGAAGCTGGCGACCATGGAGATCCGTGCAAGTTCAGGCAGGCTTGGACGAAATCAGTGTTGCGGGTGGCGAGCCTGTGGAACCACCCGTTGCCAGAAAGAGCAACCCCTGCAGATTGTCGCCTGCTTTGCCTTCAACGCCAAAGCGCGCCAGGCATGGGCGCACCGCTGCGGTTGCAAAGGCGGGACGAAGTCCTGATGTCGCGCCGTTCCAGCGGCTTCTGTGAACGTCGGAAATGCAAAAACCCGCACGGGGCGGGCTTCTGCTGCGGGGGCGTGGCGCCTGCCCCTGCGATGCTGCGTGCAACTTTTATATGGCAGCCCCGGATGGATTCGAACCACCGAATGTCTGCGTCAGAGGCAGATGCCTTACCGCTTGGCGACGGGGCTGTGTTAACCGGTGAACAGTAAAGTCGACGCCTACGCCGCTTGTCAATGGTACAGGGGAAACCCACTTCCCACTGCCAGCCCGCATAGCGGGCGACTTTACCGTTTACTTTTTTACTGTGAACGTGATGCTTGAATACGATTAACGCTTCGAGAACTGGGTTGCGCGGCGAGCCTTGTGCAGACCGACCTTCTTGCGCTCGACTTCGCGGGCGTCACGGGTCATGAAACCCGCTTTGCGCAGCTCGCTCTTCAGCGTTTCGTCGTATTCCACCAGCGCGCGGGCAATACCCAGGCGAATGGCGCCGGCCTGGCCGGTGGTGCCACCGCCGCTGGTCGTTGCCATGATGTCGAACGACTCGGTGTTCTTGGTCAGCTCAAGCGGCTGGCGCACGATCATGCGGGCGGTTTCGCGACCGAAGAACTCGTCAAGCGGACGGCCGTTGACACTGATTGCGCCGGTACCCTTGCGCAGGAACACGCGGGCGATCGAGGATTTGCGACGGCCGGTGCCGTAATTCTGGGTGGAACTCTTGGAGACGGTGGCCATGATCAGATATCCAGGACTTGCGGCTGCTGGGCGGCGTGCGGGTGATTGGGGCCTGAGTAGACCTTGAGCTTGCGGTACATCTCGCGGCCCAGGGTGTTCTTCGGCAGCATGCCCTTGACGGCAGTCTCGATGACACGCTCCGGGTGGCGCTCCAGCGCCTGGCCCAGGGTCTCACTCTTGAGGTTGCCGATGTAACCGGTGAACCGGTAATACATCTTGTCAGTGAGCTTTTTGCCGGTCACGTGGATCTTCTCGGCATTGATTACCACCAGGTAATCGCCGGTATCAACGTGCGGGGTGTAGACGGGCTTGTGCTTGCCGCGCAGGCGACGGGCCAGCTCGGTGGACAGCCGACCGAGGGTCTTGCCTGCGGCGTCGACGACGTACCAGTCACGCTGGACGGTCTCGGACTTGGCGCTAAAGGTTTTCATGAAAGGAGCTCGATGTTGTTTGGTCGGGCGGATTTCGCCGGGGGAAAACACCCGTCGGAACTTTGCCACGCGTTGTAGGGGTGGAACGAAAGAGGCCGGATTGTACGTATCTGCGTGCTGCATTGCAACCCGAGCCCACGTGCGCAAGCCGGGCAAGACGCCCTGCTGCCGACCCGTCACAATGGCGGCCATGACTTCCCGCGCCCTTTCCCCGCTTGACCGCCTGCTGGTCGATGCCCAAAACGCACTTGGCACCCTGGCCGGCAAACCCCTGGCCCGCCGTGCCAATCCGGCCGCAGACACCGCCGATCTGGAGCTGGACAGCAGCGAACGGCGCCACGCGGCCGGCCTGATGCGCATCAACCATGTCGGCGAGATCTGTGCCCAGGGCCTGTACCTGGGCCAGGCCGCAGTGGCACGGGACCCGCAGACGCGCGAGCACCTGCTGGAAGCCGCGCAGGAGGAGACCGACCACCTGGCCTGGTGTGGCGACCGCCTGCAGGAGCTGGGCAGCCGGCCCAGCCTGTTCAACCCGCTCTGGTACGCCAGCAGCTACGCACTGGGTGCGTTGGCCGGCCTGCGCGGCGATGGCTGGAACCTGGGTTTCGTGGTGGAAACCGAACACCAGGTCGAGGCACATCTGGAAGAACACCTGCAGACGTTGCCCGTAGCTGACCTGCGTAGCCGCGAAATCATCAAGGTGATGAAGGCCGATGAGGCCCGCCACGCCGTGCAGGCCGAACAGGCCGGCGCCCGCATTCTGCCGCAGCCGATCCCCGCGCTGATGGCGGCAGCCTCGCAGGTGATGAAGAAGGTCGCGTACCGGTTATAGAGCGAGCGCTTTGCAGGGGCGGCTGCCCACCGTGGCCACCCGAACGCTCAATCCGCGTCCAGCTGGACTGCCGCGTCGCATCCGCCTTGCCGGGCGCTTCGGCACAAGCCTCCATGAAGACCCTGGCCTAGACTGGTTGAGCGGGCTCCTGGCCCTACGCCGGCGAGAAGAGTTTCAGCCCGACCACGCCGGCCACGATCAGCGCGATACACCCCAGCCGCGCAGGCGAAGCGCTTTCCGAAAACAACCACACACCCAACGTAGCCACACCGACCGCGCCTATGCCGGTCCAGATGGCATAGGCGGTGCCCACCGGAATCGTGCGCAGCGCCTGGGTCAACAGCCACAGACTGATGGATGCGGACACCACCGTAGCGACACTGGGCCACAGGCGGGTGAAACCTTCGGTGTACTTCAAGCCGATGGCAAAGCCGATCTCGAATACGCCGGCCAGCAACAGATAGGTCCAGGCCATGCGGGGTGCTCCTCTTGTCGCGCAGGTCATGCCACGCCCGAAACCGAAACGGCCCGCGACCTGAGTCACGGACCGCGTCGGTCGTTGCGGTCGCTGGCGGTGCTGCCAGCGTGCGGGTCGTCCCGCGGCGGCAACCGATTGCGGGCAACCTGCAATCGGCGGCAAGCAGTTCGATTACTCGACCAGGTTGCGTCCGTGGAACAGCTCTTCGATCTCGCGCTTCAACAGCGCTTCGATCTTCATGCGTTCCTTGAACGACAGGTTCTTGGCCTTTTCCTCGAACAGGTACTGATCCAGGTCGAAGTCCTTCAGGTGCATCTTGGTATGGAAGATATTTTCCTGGTAAACGTTGACGTCGAACATCTCGTAGCGCGACTTGATGTTCTTGGCCAGGAAGTCCTGAATCGAATTGATCTTGTGGTCGATGTAGTGCTTCCTGCCCTTCACATCGCGGGTAAAGCCGCGCACGCGATAGTCTGCGACCACAATGTCGGACTCGAAGCTCTCGATCAGGTAATTCAGCGCCTTCAGCGGCGAGATCACGCCACAGGTAGCCACATCAATGTCGGCGCGGAAGGTGGCGATACCGTGCTGGGGGTGTGTTTCGGGATAGGTGTGGACGGTGATATGACTCTTGTCCATATGCGCCACCACGGCGTCGGAAATGATTTCCTTGCCGGCCAGCGCCTTGTCGATCACCGGCTCCTCGGAGATCAGTATCGTCACCGAAGCACCCTGCGGGTCATAGTCCTGGCGGGCGACGTTGAGGATATTGGCGCCGATGATGTCGGCCACATCGGTCAGGATCTGGGTCAGTCGATCCGCGTTGTATTCCTCGTCGATGTACGCGATATAGCGCTGGCGCTCTTCTTCGGAGACGGCATAGCAGACGTCATAGATATTGAAACTCAGCGCCTTGGTGAGGTTGTTGAAACCCTGGAGCCTGAGACGAGGAAGCGGTTTGACCACGGCGGTAATCCCTCTGGGGGCAACGACAAGGGGCGCGATTATGGGGCAAACAAGGTGACAGCGGAATGTCCGGACGCAATGCGCCTTGGCGAAACGGCGCCATTTGCCGTGAAGACCGCATTCAGATTAAGCTTGGTGAACCATAGCTTGATATCCCCCGATGAGCGTAGGTACTCCGATTTCAAACCCTGCACGGATTGCGGCCAGCCCTTTGACGCCGGATTCCGCCACCCTTGAACGCTTTCTGGCCCACTGCCACCGTCGCCGCTATCCGGCACGCGCAGATGTGTTCCGGCCGGGAGATCCCGCCGGCACGCTTTATTACGTGGTCAGTGGCTCGGTCAGCATCATCACCGAGGAAGAGGACGACCGCGAGCTGGTGCTCGGCTATTTCGGTACCGGCGAATTCGTCGGCGAGATGGGTCTTTTCATCGAATCGGACCGTCGCGAAGTGATCCTGCGCACGCGCACCCAGTGCGAACTGGCCGAGATCAGCTACGAACGCCTGCATCAGCTTTTTACCGGCACGCTGGTCGCCGACGCACCGCGTCTGCTGTATTCCATCGGCGCGCAGTTGTCTCGGCGCCTGCTTGATACCAGCAGGAAAGCCACGCGGCTGGCGTTCCTGGACGTGACCGACCGCATCGTGCGCACCCTGCACGACCTGGCCCGCGAACCCGAAGCCATGAGCCACCCGCAAGGCACCCAGTTGCGCGTCTCGCGACAGGAGCTGGCGCGCCTGGTGGGGTGCTCACGCGAAATGGCAGGCCGCGTATTGAAGAAACAGCAGGCCGATGGCGTGCTGCATGCGCGCGGCAAGACCGTGGTCCTGTACGGCACCCGCTGACTGCATCAGTTTGGGGATGGGAAAAAGGCGGGCTTCGGCCCGCCTTTTTCTCGTCTGCAA
>JBDSUI010000012.1:0-5889 GCA_039927795.1 Pseudoxanthomonas sp. | reverse complement strand
GCTAACAGCGCACCGATTTAGAATGAGCACCGTCACCGAATGCAGGAACGCACATGACCGGACCTTTGCACGTCATCATCCTTGCCGCTGGCGAAGGCAAGCGCATGCGCTCTGCCAGGCCCAAGGTCCTGCAGCCGATCGCTGGACAGCCGATGTTGGCGCAGGTCATCAGCGCGGCGCGCGCACTGGATCCAGCCGGCATCCACATCGTGCACGGCCACGGCGGCGCACTGGTGCAGGACGCCTTCGCGTCCCAGCCCGACCTGCACTGGGCGCACCAGGCGCAGCAGCTCGGTACCGGTCATGCAGTGGAGCAGGCGATGGCCGATGTTCCGGACGCGGCCACCGTGCTGGTGCTGTATGGCGACGTGCCACTGATCCGCAGCGACACCCTCACGCGCTTGCTGCAAGCCCCCGGCCGTCTTGCCGTGCTGGTCGCGGAGTTGGCCGACCCCACCGGCTATGGCCGCATCGTCCGTGATGCCGAAGGCCGGGTCGCTGCCATCGTCGAACAGAAGGATGCTGACGAAGAACAGCGCCGCATCCATGTCATCAACACCGGCATCATTGCTGCCGAGTCCACCGCGCTGAAGCGCTGGCTGGCGCACCTGTCCAACGACAACGCACAGGGCGAGTACTACCTTACCGATGTATTCGCCGCCGCTGCCGAGGAATTCAGCGCCGCCGAGATGGTGGTGGTGAGCGAATCCATCGAAGCCGAGGGCGCCAACGATCCCTGGCAGCTTGCCCAGCTGGAACGCGCCTTCCAGCTGCGCCAGGCCCGCGCGATCTGCGCGCAGGGTGTGCGCTTGCTGGATCCGGCACGCTATGACCAGCGCGGTACCGTCGCGGTTGGCAGGGATGTGGAAATTGACGTTGACGTGGTGCTGGAAGGAACCGTGGAGCTTGGCGACGGCGTCAGCATCGGCCCCTTCACCCGATTGAAAGACGTGAAGCTGGGGCCAGGCACCGTGGTGCGCGCGCACTGCGACCTGGAAGGTGTGGTGACCGAAGGTGCCGCGCAGATCGGCCCGTACGCAAGACTGCGGCCGGGTACCGTGCTGGCCGACGGCGTGCATATCGGCAATTTTGTCGAAACCAAGAAGGCCACCCTGGGCGTGGGAAGCAAGGCTAATCACCTGAGTTATCTCGGTGATGCGCTGATCGGCAGCGGCGTCAACATCGGCGCCGGCACCATCACCTGCAACTACGATGGCGTGAACAAGTCCACCACCACTATCGAAGATGGGGCCTTCATTGGTTCCAACGCCGCGCTGTGGCACAGGTAACCATCGGCAAGGGCGCAACCATTGGCGCCGGCTCGGTGATCGGCCATGACGCCGCTGCCGGGCAACTCACCCTCACTCGCGCACGCCAGCAGACGCTCGAAGGCTGGCAGCGGCCGACCAAGCGTTGAGGTCTGCGAGCCGGCCCGCCCTACTTGAAATGTAGCTGTTACGGCGTGGCCGGGTTCTGCGTTGTTGCCGCCACGACCAGCACCTCCGGGCCGGCATGCAGTGGGTGCCGGCACGTGCCAACGCTGTACAGGATTGACTGCGAGGCATCGCTGCGCGAGTGTCTTCGGGGATGAAAGGATTCCTGCTTCGGGCCGCACGTGTCGGGGACATCGATGCGCTGCTGGAAGTGGAGCGCCGGGCCGCCTCATTGTTGCTGGACCATGGCGGCTACGACCTGCTCGCCATGCATAGCCTGGCGTCGCATGACCTGGAGCAAGGCATTCTGCACGGCATCCTTGAACTGGCCGAAGTTGCCGGTCAGGTGGTGGGCTTTGCCCTCTGTGGCGAAGTCGATGGACAGGCGCATCTGTTTGAAATTGACGTGCTGCCCGAACATGGCCGCAGCGGTATTGGCAGTGCGCTGCTGGAGTCGGTGTGCCACACCGCCCGGGCACGTGGCTGGATGCAGATGACCCTGATCACCCTGCGGGATGTGCCGTGGAATGGCCCCTTCTACAAGATGCGCGGGTTTGTCGAACTGCAGGAACGCGAACACGGCATGCAACTGGCGGCAATCGTCGCGCGCGAACAGGGGCTTGGATTGCCAGCGCGTTTGCGTGTGGTGATGCGGCGCCGCTGCGCACCCGCGGGCTGCTGAAGAGTTTCGCTTGGGCGTTCGTGTTCGCGTATGCGGGAGAGTGCCTCACTCTAGACAACACTTGCGCTCGCCTGTTCTCGGCGCCGGCCCACCCTCTCCCGGCCTTCGGCCACCTTCTCCCATGAAGTGAGAGTGAAGCCTGCATTAGGTGCAGGGATGCCTCAGAAAATCGCAGGCAACGCTTTTCCTATCCGCTTCACCTCTCCGCATCTACGCATCACCTCTCCGCTCCTCATCTGCATTTCTCCTCTCCCCTTGTGGGAGAGGATGCGCGCAGGGCAGGAGAGGGGGCGCGAGCGCAGCGCTGCGTGCTCTGGCCTTGCTTCCATTGCCAGGCCGAACATCACGGCTCATTGCATATGCGGCAACTGGATCGCCACGCACAGGCCACCGCCTTCGCGGTTGTGCATGGACAGCCGGCCGCCGTGCGCTTCAATGATCTCCCGCGTCAGCGCCAGTCCCAGCCCGGTGCCGTTGCGCTTGGTGGAATAGAAAGGCACCAGCGCGTTCTGCAGCACGGAGTCGTTCATGCCGGCGCCGCGATCCATCACTTCGATGCGCAGCCACTCCGGCAGGCGGGTCAGGCGCAGGCTGACTTCCGCGGATGTGCCTCCGGCTTCGTGCGCGTTCTTCAGCAGGTTCAGCAGGGCCTGTTCCATCTGCGCCTGGTCAATGCGGCTGCTGAGGCCGGCGGTGGTTCCCTCCAGCTCAAAGCTGATCTGCCTTTGCAGGCTGGCCAGAAAGTTCGCCCAGTCCACGGTGTTCAACAACGGTTGCGGCAGCTTGGCAAAACGCGCATAGCCGCGAATGAAGCCCTCCAGGTGGCGGGCGCGCTCCTCTATGGTGCCAAAGACCTCTTCCAGTCGCTCCTGCCGACCTCTGCGCACCAGCTCGGCCCCCGAATGCGCCAGCGAGGCAATCGGTGCGAGGGAATTGTTCAACTCGTGGCTGATCACGCGGATGACTTTTTTCCAGGTCTGCACTTCCTGGCGGCGTAGCTCGTTGGTCAGCAAGCGCAGCAACAGCAGCTCATGCTTGCGACCATTGAGGCGGAAGTGCCGCCGCGCCAGGTGGTAGACCTGCTCTTCCTCGTCCTCATCCTCGTTGCCAATGGCAAACAGGCCATCGCCACCACGATGCATGGCCTCGCGCATTTCCAGCGGAGCCGCCGCCAGCAGGTCCTCGAGACGTTGACCTTCCAGCTTCCAGCCACTGTGCAGCAATTTGCGCGCGGCCAGGTTGGCAAATACCACGCGGCGCTCGCCATCACCACCTGCGGCTACCAGCAGCATCGCCACCGGCGTGTTCTGCACCATGGTGTCCAGCAACAACTCGCGTTGCACCAGACCCTGACGCTGTTCGCGCAGCACCTCCCCCAGATCGGCGTGCGCTTTCACCAGGTCGCCCAGGTCGTCCTGTCCCTGCCAGTGGATGCCAAAGTTGTATTCGCCATCCCGGTAAGTGTTGACGCTGCCGCTCAGTGCACGGAACAGCGAGTTGACCGGGGCCAGCGCGCGCCGCACTACCCAAGTGGCCAGCGGCACCAACAACACCGCAGACAGCAGCCCGGCCAACCACGCGTCGTGCAGCCATTCCATCAATAAAAGCGGCAGCACAATTGCCACGGCCAGCACAGGCAGCATCCACAACAGCAGGCGACCGGCGACGGAGCGGCGGATCGTCATGCCCCTCATTCGCGCGGAATGTTGAAGCGGTCCATGCGACGGTACAGCGCCTGACGGCTCAGCCCCAGGTCGGCCGCGGCCTGTGCAATCACGCCGCCCGCACGCGCCAGCGCGGACTCGATGCCGGCGCGATCCGGCTCCAGTACCGCTGCCGGACGCACGACGCCTACCTTGGGCAGGGCAAGGTCGGCGGCCTCGATGCGCTCACCATTGGCCAACAGCCCGGCGCGCTGGATCACGTTGCGCAGCTCGCGCACATTGCCCGGCCACGGATGACGCAATAGCGCCATGCGCGCGCTGTCGCCGATCGGCTTGTCTGCATGGCGGAAGCTTTCCGCCAGCGGCATGATGTCGCCGGGGCGTTCGGCCAGTGGCGGCAACGCCAGCTCGATGGCATTGAGGCGATAGTAAAGATCTTCGCGGAAACCGCCCTCACGGATCATCAAGGGGAGGTCGGCATTGGTCGCGCTGATGACCCGTACGCTGACCTGGCGCTCGCGGTTGGAACCCAGGCGCTCGAAGCGCCCGGTTTCCAGCACGCGCAGCAATTTCATCTGCCCGGCCAGCGGCAGGTTGCCGATTTCATCGAGAAAAAGGGTGCCGCCATCGGCGGCCTCAAACTTGCCCTCGCGGGCCTTGTTGGCGCCGGTGTAGGCACCGGCGTCTGCGCCAAACAATTCGGCTTCGATCAGTTCCGCAGGCAGCGCACCGCAGTTCACGGTGACGAATGGTCCTTTGCGCACCGAGGAATTGGCCTGCACGATCTCGGCGATCTTTTCCTTGCCGCTGCCATTGGGCCCGGTGATCAGCACCGGCAGATCCGAGCGCGCGACCTGGCAGGCCAGCGCGATCACGCGTTCGCTGGCGGGGTCGTCGAAGACCACGCCGCGCAGATCGTACCTGCTCGCCAATTGTTCCTGGCGCGCGCGTTCGCGGCTGCGACGACGATCCAGTTCGCTGCGCACCTCGGCCAGTTCCAGCAGGTTGTTGACCGTTGCCAGCAGCTTGCGGTCGTCCCAGGGTTTGGCCAGGTAGTCGGCCGCACCGGCCTTGATCAGTTCCACCGCGCTGCTCAGATGCGTCCATGCGGTCAGCAGGATCACGGGAAGGTCGGGGTAGCGCGCGCGAATGGCGGTGAACAGCGCCACACCCTCGTCGCCGGAGGTGGTGTCAGCGGCGAAGTTCATGTCCTGCAACACCAGGTCCACCGATTCGGACTGCAGCATGGCCAATCCCACCTCGGGTGTGTCGGCGTGCAGGGTCGTGATCTCATGCAACGAGAACAATACTTCCAGCGCCTTGGCGACCGCCGGGTTGTCGTCGATGATCAGCAGGTTGGGCATGCGGGCATCTGCGCGTCAGTTCCGGGTCGCATCGTAACGTGTCAGCGCGCGTCTGCTGCGGCGCGATGGCCGTAGCTCAGCACGCGCGTGACCAGCCACTTGCCGTCCTTGTACGCCCACACCATGACGAATTCGGCCAGGCCCTCACACTGACCGCCGTCCCGTTGGCAGAAACGGTGCACGCCCTGCGAGATGGCGCCGAAGTCCTTGACCGGATACACCTCCAGCGTGCCCGGAACCAGCTCGCGGGTGAAGTGGCCGCAGACGTTTTTCCGGGTGTTGCCGATCATCGCGTCGCGGGTCCAGGTGACGCCGCCGGTGTCGTGATAAAACTCGACACCGGGCGAGAAATACGCCGCATGTTCGTCCAGCCTTTCGGCCGCGTCGCAATGGTTGAAGGCATCGAACAGCTTGCCGTCCAGTGCGGAGATCTCGTTGAACAGGGCTTGCGGTGCGTGGCCGCCGGCGGGGGCGGCCTGCAAGCTGGCAGAGAACACGATCGCGCAGAGCAGGGTCGCGGAGAGCGGGGTGGCAGAGAGCAGCAGCCGAAGCAGCGCCAGCAGTTTCATGGGTTGCTCCGTGCGTGGCAGGGGGACGTCATTTACGTATCGCCTTGGTCTCGCGGCCGTCCATCAGCAGCACCAGCTGGTCGGTATATCCGGAGGCGTTCTCGGCGAAGCTGACCTTGGCGTCGGCCGCCTGCACCCGGAACACCGTTTCCGATATGCCCTGCAGTGGCCAGGCGG
>JBDSUI010000011.1:0-17561 GCA_039927795.1 Pseudoxanthomonas sp. | reverse complement strand
CAGTCACCTGCCGGACCAGGCAATGGCGCGAAGCCGGGCTGCATGTGCAGGACATTATTTCCGGCTGCGCGCCTGGACGCGCTCCCGTGAATGCGGTCAAGTGCCCAGCAAGCTCCGGCGACCCGCCCGGCAGGAACGGAACCGGATTCGCAGCGAGCCATTGCCGCGCCGCCCCGGCATGCCAGTTCATGCCCGTCTGGCTATACTTCAGCCATGAATACCTACCTGCGATTTGCGTTCGTCAGCTCCGTCCTGGTCGTGCTTGTCGGCTGCGGTGCCAAGGGTCCTTTGATCCTTCCGGAAAAAGCCACGCCCATCGAGGCGCCGGCCGATGCGCCCACCGATAACACGCCGCAGATCGACGCCAGGGCGCCTACCCCTGCCGTTGGGCAGGCCGAGCACCCGGTCGAAGACCCGGCGGCTCCCGCCACGGGTGACTGAACCACTGCCGGAGCATCCTAGTGCTGCGTTTCTCCAAGATGCATGGCGCAGGCAACGACTTCGTCATCCTTGACCTGCGCGACGGCACCCCGCCGCCTGACCCGATCCTCGCTTCGCAACTGGCCGATCGCCATTTCGGTGTCGGCTGCGACCAGATCCTGACCATCGAACCTGCTCGCAGCCACCAGGCGGTGGCCTCGTACCGCATCTGGAACTCCGATGGCTCAACTTCACAGCAGTGCGGCAACGGTGCACGCTGCGTGGCGGCGTGGCTGGTGCGGGACGGCGTCGCCAAAGCGCACCGTTTTCATGTTGACAGCCCGCATGCCACGCACGAAGTGGAGCAACTGCAAGACGGGCGGTATTCCATTGCGATGGGCGTCCCGCAATTCGAGCCTGCCAGGATTCCGCTGGCCGGCCAAGCCGCTGCGGACCTGTACACGGCAAGAATTGACGAGCGGCTGCTGGAATTCGGTGCGGTCTCAATGGGCAACCCGCACGCCGTGATCGAAGTGGCGGATGTGGATCTTGCCCCGGTGCTGGTGGCGGGCCCGGCCTTGCAGGCCAGTGCGGTTTTTCCGGCCTCGGCCAATATTGGTTTTGCCCAGGTGGTGGCGCGCGACCACGTCCGCCTGCGCGTATACGAACGCGGCGTGGGTGAAACGCTGGCCTGCGGCAGCGGCGCCTGCGCGGCGGCGGCGGTGCTGATGCGACGTGACCGCATTGACCGCCAGGTCGACATCAGCTTGCCGGGCGGTGACCTGCACATAAGCTGGCCCGATGACGCTGCCGAGGTCATCATGTCCGGACCAGCCGCATTCGTATTCGAAGGGAAATGGACGCAATGAACGAAACACCAGACAAGCTGGGCGCACACGAGATTGCGGCCTGGCTGCGCCGCCACCCAACCTTCCTCAAGCAGTTTCCCGACCTGGCCCTGACCCTGGTGGTGCCGCGCGACGAGGGTCCGACCGCGTCGTTGGCCACGTATCAGCTGGAAGTGCTTCGCGACAAGAACCGGGAACTGTCCAAGCGCCTCCATGACCTGTTTGCCAATGCGCAGGACAACGAACGCCTGGCCGTGCGTACTCACCAGCTGACGCTCGCGCTGCTGAAGCAGAACACCGCGCAGGACACGCTGCGGGCCATGGCCGCGTCGCTGGCCGAGGATTTCAACGGCGACCTGGTGCGCATTGTCCTGTTCGAGGCGGTGCCGGGGCTGGAGGATGCAGAGTGGCTGCAGGTGGTGGCAGAAAACAGCACCCTTTTGAATTCGTTCCGCGATTGCCTGCAGGAAGGCGAGCCGATCTGCGGACGCCTGCAACCTGAAAAGAACGCCCTGCTCTACGGCCCACGCGCCGAAGAAGTGCAGTCCTCGGCCTTGTTGCCACTGCCCGGCCTGGGGCTGGTGGCGATCGGCAGCCGCGATGGCAACCGTTTCTATCCGGGCATGGGCACCTTGTTCCTGCGCATGATGGGCGAGGCGCTGGTCATCTCCTTGAAGCGGTTCGATGCCTAGCCGTGCAGGCCGCGCATAAGCGGCGAGCCATGGCAATCGGGTCTGCTTGTCTTGCCGCGAAACCAGCGATATCCGGTCGCCGCTTGCGCCGCGCCTGCGTTCGCCCAACCATGGATCATTGGCGGCAGGTGTTCGCATGATCGAAGACTTTCTCTCGCACCTGCAAGTCGAGCGCCGCATGTCGGCGCATACGCTGGATGCCTACCGTCGTGACCTGGGCGCACTGCGCGAGTGGACGGCCGCGCAGGGTGTGCCTGACCTTGCTGCGCTGCAGACTGAACAGCTACGCGCGTTTGTCGCCGCCGAGCATCGCCGGGGGCTGTCGCCCAAGAGCCTGCAGCGCCGCCTGTCCGCGTGCCGCAGTTACTTCAACTGGCTGCTCAGGCATGGCCGCATCGTCGCCAGTCCTGCGGCCTCGCTGCGTGCGCCCAAATCGCCGCGCAAGTTGCCCCAGGTGCTGGATGCAGACGAAGCTTCGCGACTGGTCGAAGTCCCCACCGACGTACCGCTGGGCCTGCGTGATCGCGCGCTGCTGGAATTGTTCTATTCCTCCGGCCTGCGCCTGAGCGAGCTGTGCGGCCTGCGCTGGCCCGATCTGGACCTGGACAGTGGCTTTGTCACCGTGCAGGGCAAGGGCGGCAAGCAGCGCAAGGTGCCGGTCGGCTCGCATGCGCGCCGGGCCATGCAGGCCTGGCATGACGAACAGAAGCCGGCGCGCGATGTATTCGTGTTTCCCGGACGCAACGGCAATGCGATCTCCCAGCGCGCGGTGCAGATCCGCATGAAGCTGCTTGCGCAGAAGCAGGGCCTGTTCAAGAACGTGCACCCGCACATGCTGCGCCACAGTTTTGCCAGTCACATCCTGGAATCGTCCGGCGACCTGCGCGGCGTGCAGGAATTGCTGGGACACGCCGACATCGCCACGACCCAGATCTACACGCACCTGGATTTCCAGCACCTGGCCAAGGTCTACGATGCCGCCCATCCGCGCGCAAAGCGCAAATCCAAGTCGTAGGAGCGCCCCATGGGCGCGAGCTTTTCCCTTGCGGAAGGTGCCTGTCGGAAGAATGGCTCGCGCCCATGGGGCGCTTCTGCAGGCCATTGGTCACGCTTGAACCCCTCGCGGCCGTCCCCACCTCTCTGGTAACCCTACGGAGGCCGCATGGACCCCAGCCAGAACCCCAATGTTTTCCACGCCACCACCATCCTGTCGGTACGGCGCAATGGTCGCGTGGCTGTTGCCGGCGACGGCCAGGTCACCCTTGGCCATACGGTGATGAAAGGCAACGCGCGCAAGGTGCGCAGGCTGGGTCGCGACAGCCAGGTGCTGGCCGGTTTTGCCGGCGCCGCCGCCGATGCATTCACGTTGTTCGAGCTGTTCGAGGCCAAGCTCGAGAAACACGGCCAGCTGCAACGCGCCGCCGTTGAACTGGCCAAGGACTGGCGTACCGAACGGCGCCTGGGCAAGCTGGAGGCGCTGCTGGCGGTCGCCGACAAGGACACGTCGCTGATCATCAGCGGCACCGGCGATGTGATCGAGCCGGAGGACGGCATCATCGCCATCGGCTCCGGCGGTTCCTACGCCCTGTCTGCTGCACGCGCGCTGATGGCGCATACCGAACTTGACGCGAGATCGATCGCCGTGGAATCGCTGAATATCGCCGGCGACATCTGCATCTACACCAACCGCAATGTAGTGGTGGAGGAGCTGTAGGGACGAGTAGGGTGGAACGAGTACGGAGGAACGAGGAACGATCAGGGAGAAGCAAGTGAAGGCGAATCGCGACCACCTGAGCAGGCTTTTTTCCCATTACGCACTCCTCGTGCCTCGTTACTTACTCCTCGTTACTTACTCCTCGTTCCTTCTCACTAGTTCCTCCGCGCCAGTTCCTCCCCACCAGCTCCTGGATCAATAGCCGCATGACCCGTATGCCCAACGCCAACGCCACCATGACCCCGCGCGAAATCGTGCAGGAACTTGACCGCCATATCGTTGGCCAGCACGCGGCCAAGCGCGCGGTTGCCATTGCCTTGCGCAACCGCTGGCGCCGCATGCAGCTGCAGCCAGACCTGCGCGACGAGGTGATGCCCAAGAACATCCTGATGATCGGGCCGACCGGCGTCGGCAAGACCGAGATCGCACGGCGCCTGGCAACGCTCGCCAATGCACCTTTCGTCAAGGTCGAAGCCACCCGCTTCACCGAGGTCGGTTACGTGGGCAAGGATGTGGAACAGATCATCCGCGACCTGGCCGACACCGCGGTCAAGATGTATCGCGACCAGGCCAAGGTGCGCGTGCGTACCCAGGCCGAAGAGCGCGCGGAAGACCGGATTCTGGATGCGCTGTTGCCCCGCCGCAGCAGCGGTGCAGGCTTCGACGCAGAAGCAGCGCGCAACGAGCCTTCCGCCCAGGACAATGACACCCGCATCAAGTTCCGCAGGATGCTGCGCGCCGGCGAGCTGGACGAGCGCGAGATCGAACTCGAACTGTCCGCCAACGTCAGCATGGACATCATGACCCCGCCCGGCATGGAGGAAATGGGCCAGCAGCTGCGACAGATGTTCTCCAGCATGGGCAACCCGAAATCGCACACCCGCACGCTGACCATCAAGGCCGCGCGCCCGCAGCTGGTGGAAGAGGAGGCGGGCAAACTGGTCAACGAGGACGACATCCGCACGGCCGCCATCGAGGCCTGCGAACAGAACGGTATTGTCTTCATTGACGAGATCGACAAGGTCGCCAAGCGTGGCGGCAACATGGGTGGCGGTGATGTCAGTCGCGAGGGTGTGCAACGCGACCTGCTGCCGCTGGTGGAAGGGTCCAACGTGAGCACCAAGTACGGCACGGTGAAGACCGACCACATCCTGTTCATTGCCTCGGGCGCGTTCCACCTGGCCAAGCCCAGCGATCTGATTCCCGAGTTGCAGGGACGTTTTCCGATCCGTGTGGAACTGTCGGCGCTGTCGAAGGACGACTTCGTGCGCATCCTCACCGAACCCAAAGCGGCGTTGACGCGCCAGTACGAAGCGTTGCTGCAGACCGAAGGCGTGGCCCTGGATTTCACCACCGACGCGGTGGACCGGCTTGCCGAGATCGCGGCCCAGGTCAACGAGCGCCAGGAAAACATCGGTGCCCGCCGCCTGCACACCGTGCTGGAGCGGCTGCTGGATACGCTGAGCTACGAAGCCCCCGACCGCGACGGCCACCAGGTCAGCATCGACAAGGCCTATGTGGATGAGCACCTGGGTGAACTGGTGAAGGATCCGGACCTGAGTCGTTACATCCTCTGAGACGGCAGCAGCAGCGGCACAGCTCCGCTGCTGCTGCATCTGTCAGTGCTGCCCGGAACATGATCTCGGTCGTCTCCGCATGTGCTGGTGAGTTACTGCGCACGCGAACGCCGAAAACTGCGGCCGCTTCGCCGGGATGCGGCATGGGCTAGCTGCCGGCAGTACTTGAAGGCGTAGACCCGATGCAGCAACCCTGTGCCTGTCAGCAGCCTGTCCCAGTGCGGCAGCCTGCGCTCAGCCTTCGCCGATGTCTTCGTTCCACACGTCCGGATTTGCAGCAATGTACTCGCCCAGCATGGCAATGCATTCGGCATCCTGCAGGTCGATCACCTTGACCCCGCTTTCGCGCAGCCAGTCGATGCCGCCGGCGAAATTGACTGACTCACCGACCACCACCGTGCCGATGTTGAACTGGCGGACCAGGCCGCTGCAGTACCAGCACGGGGCCAGCGTCGTGACCATGATGGTGTCGCGGTAGCGGCGCTGGCGGCCGGCCTTGCGGAAGGCGTCGGTTTCACCGTGGACTGAAGGGTCGTTTTCCTGGATGCGGCGGTTGTGGCCGCAGCCCAGCAGGGTCCCGCCGCCGTTGAACAGCGCGGCGCCGATGGGAATGCCGCCTTCGGCCAGGCCAAGCCGGGCTTCGGCCACAGCGGTGGCCAGCAAGGCGCGGTAATCGATTGGGGTGTTCAAGACGTGCTCCAGGTCGCGGCTGCCGAGCTTGCCACGGCGCCGGGTCATGGAACAGGAGAAAATGTGGGCCATGGAAAGCTCCTGTCTGCGGACGGCTTCCTGAGCGGCAAGGCCGACTCGTGGCCGGTAGCCGGGTCGTTCACGCGGGACCGTGGCGTGATGTCCGCAGACAACGGCAGCGGGCCTGCAATGTAATAATGGCCGCATGAGCGAATCTCCCTACAAATCCGGCACCACCCATTTCGGTTTCAAGGACGTGGACGCCAAGGACAAGCAGAAGCTGGTCGGTGAAGTGTTTTCGTCGGTCGCAGGTAATTACGACCTGATGAACGACCTGATGAGCCTGGGCATCCACCGGGTGTGGAAGCGCTATTTCGTGGCCACCGCGCAGGTCAAGCCGGGTGACCGGGTGCTGGACCTGGCCGGCGGCACCGGTGACATCGCCGCGTTGCTCAAGGACCGGGTGGGCGCCGGCGGCGCTGACTCCGAGGGACGCGTGGTGCTGGGTGACATCAACGCCGGCATGCTCTCGGTCGGCCGCGACCGCATGACCAACCGCGGTCTGGTAGGCGGCCTGGATTACGTGCAATGCAACGCCGAGGCGCTGCCGTTCCCCGATGCCAGCTTCGACCTGGTCACCATTGCCTTCGGCCTGCGCAACGTGACCGACAAGGATGCGGGTCTGCGCGAAATGTTCCGCGTGCTCAAAGTGGGCGGGCAGGCACGGGTGCTGGAGTTTTCCGAAGTCACCGTGGACTGGTTCAAGCCGGTATACGACTTCCACTCATTCAAGATCCTGCCGAAGCTGGGCAAGCTGTTTGCCCAGGACGCCGACAGCTACCAGTACCTGGCCGAGAGCATCCGCAAGCATCCGCCGCAGGAAGCCCTGAAGGCGATGATGGGCGAGGCTGGTTTCGAGCGCTGCAGCTACAAGAACCTGTCGGCCGGGATCGTGGCCGTGCATACCGGCTACAAGATCTAGCCCCGCCGGCAGCGGAATCTCGGGCAGCGTTCAGGCGTGAGGGCCACGAGGGAAGGTTAAACTGCAGCCATCCCCTGTTCCCGGAACTCCCTGATGCGTTCTGCTTTCCTGTTGCTGTCCTGCGCCGCCATGCTGGTGGCCGGTTGTTCCCGCGCTACCAATTCGGACCCCGAAGCTAGCCCCGCCAAGCCGCAGGCCGCGCCCGTGAAGATCGATCGCAGTGTGGACGAAAGCTCCTATGCCGAACCCGGCAAGGTCGTCATCACCGACCTGGCATTGGACCTGGCCATCGATTTCGACAACAGGCAGATCGGCGGTACCGCCATCTACAAACTCGACTGGAAAGACAAGTCGGCCACCCAGCTGGTGCTGGACACCCGCGCGCTGACCATCAGCAAGGTGGAAGGCGACGATGGCAAGGGCAACTGGGTGCCGCTCAAGTACGCGCTGGCCGAAAACGACAAGATCTTCGGCAGCAAGCTGAGCATCGAGACCCCGGCCCGCAACGCCAACGTGCAGGTTACCTACCAGACTTCGCCGGACGCCTCAGGCCTGCAATGGCTGCAACCTTCGATGACAGAAGGCAAGCAGCTGCCTTTCATGTTCAGCCAGTCGCAGGCGATCCATGCGCGCAGCTGGGTGCCGCTGCAGGACACTCCCAGCGTGCGCTTCACCTATAGCGCGCACGTCACCAGCCGCCCGGACGTGATGGTGCTGATGAGCGCCGACAATGATCCGGCCGCCAAGCGCACCGGTGACTACACCTTCAACATGCCGCAGGCCATTCCGTCCTACCTGCTGGCCATCGCCGCGGGCGACCTGGTGTTCAAGCCCATATCCGCGCGCAGCGGCGTGTGGGCCGAGCCGGCAATGGTCGACAAGGCCGCCAGGGAATTCGAAGACACCGAGAAGATGATCACCACCACCGAGGCGCTGTACGGCCCCTACGCGTGGCAGCGTTACGACATGCTGGTGCTGCCGCCTTCGTTCCCGTTCGGCGGCATGGAAAACCCGCGCCTGACCTTCGTCACCCCCACGGTGATCGTTGGTGACAAGTCGCTGGTGTCGCTGATTGCCCATGAGCTGGCGCACAGCTGGTCCGGCAATCTGGTGACCAATGCCAGCTCCAAGGACATGTGGTTGAACGAGGGCTTCACCACCTACGTGCAGTCGCGAATCACCGAAGCGGTGTATGGCCAGGAAGCGGCCGAAATGGAACGTCAGATCGACCAGGCGGACCTGGCGACTGAAATCAAGGACACCGCGCCGGCCGGCCAGCTGCTGGTGCTGGCCCCGCTGACCGGCCTGGATCCGGACGAAGCATTGACTGGCGTTCCGTACAACAAGGGCGCGTGGTTCCTGCAGTTCCTGGAACAGCGTTTTGGTCGTGAAGTGTTTGATCCTTTCCTGCGCGGCTGGTTCACCGACCACGCCTTCCAGAGCGTCAACAGCGACCAGTTCATTGCCTATCTGCGCAAGAACCTGCTGGCGAAGAATGCCAACGCGGTGACCGAGGCCGAACTGAACACCTGGTTGCATGAGCCGGGCATTCCTGCCTTCGCACCGAAGGCGCAGTCGCGTGGTTTCGCCATTGTCGATACCGCGCGCATCGCCTGGCTGGGCAGCAAGACCCTGACCAATGTGCAGATCACTTCCGAATGGACGACCCAGCAGTGGGTGCATTTCATTGACGGTCTGGGTGAAACGCTCAGCGCCGAACAACTGAAGCAGCTGGATGAGGCCTACAAGTTCACCGGCACCCAGAACGGCGAAATCGCCATGCGCTGGTACCCGCTGACGATCCGCAGCGGCTATCTGGAAGCGCGTCCGGAGATCGCCAAGTTCATCGAGCGCGTCGGCCGCCGCAAGCTGATCATGCCGATCTATGCGGAACTGGTGAAGACGCCGGAGGGGCTGGCCTTCGCCAAAGAATCCTTCGCCCGCGCCCGCCCCGGCTACCATCCCATCACCACCGCTTCGGTGGAAGCCGAGCTGGCCAAGGCGCCGGCAACACCGTAAACATGCGGATTTCACGCATGATGCTGACGACGGTCGCCTTGCTGGCGGCCGTTTTCATTGGCGCGATCGCGACATGGCTGTGGCGTGATCCGCTGGCGCTGGTGCATGCCGAGTTCGCGCGTCAGCGCTGGTCGGCCGGGCTGTCGCTGGGCCAGGCGCAGGTGACCGGCCATCGCTGGGTGTACGCGGTGCGCGAAGCAGACCAACCCGGCGCGCCTACCGTAGTGATGATCCATGGCTTTACGGGCAGCAAGGAAAACTGGTATCCGCTGGCGGCCAGGCTGCGCGGCCGCTACCGGATATTGATTCCTGATCTACCAGGCTGGGGCGACAGCCAGCGCATCGACGGCCATGACTATGGTTTCGTGGCCCAAAGCGAGCGCGTCGCCGCGTTTCTGGATGAAGTGGCCAGGCAGCCCGGCAGTGAAGTCGTGTTGCTGGGGCATTCGATGGGTGGCGGTATAGCCGCCCTGACTACGGCCCGGCACCCGCGCAGCGTCGATCGCGTGGGCTTGTTCGACGCTGCGGGCGTGCGTTTCAAGGACAACCAGTTCGGTATTGACGTGCTGGCTGGCAAGAATCCCTTTGGCGTGCAAGACGAGGCTTCGCTGCAGCGCTATATCGACACGGTGTTCCATGTGGAAAGCGCAAAACCCTTGATACCGTGGCCGGCCTCACGCGCGCTGATCAACTGGCGCATACAACAGGCGCAGTTCGAACAGGACGTGCTTGACCGCATCGGCCGCAGCGGGGAACGTTTCCTGCCTGGCGAGGCGGCCGCCGAAATCGCACAACCGGCACTGCTGTTGTGGTGCCGGCAGGACATGGTGATTGATTCCAGCGCCATGACGCTGTATGCCGCGCAACTGCCGCAAGCCACCCAGGTGTTGCTGGATGGGTGTGGACACATGTCTGTAGTCGAAAAACCCGAGGAGGTCGCCGCGGCGGTCGAGTATCTGATCAGAAAGGGAGAAAGGAAATGAAGCGAACCATCCTGGCTGCACTGTGCGTGCTGGCGCTCGCCGCCTGCGGCGACCGCGAAGCTGAGCAACGCGCTGCCGCGCAGGCGCAAGCCGCCGCGCAGGAACAGGCCGCCACCGCGCTGGCGCGTGAATACGACAGTGCCATCACCGCGCAGAACTGGGACCTGGCCCGCGTGCACGGTGCGGCGTTGCTGTCGCAGTATCCCGAGTCGCAGGCCGCGCAGGCCATGCAGGCCGGTTACGAGGGAATAAAGGCCAAGGGCGAAGCCGTGCGCGAGCGTCGGCGGTTGCAGGGCCTGTGGCATTACTCGCAGTCACCACAGCTGAAAGGCGGCATACAGCGTTCGGCGAGCCTGTACGGTCGCAACCGCGTGGACCTGGAAGGGCGCGGCGAGACCCAGGTGCAGCTGGTATTGCGCGACCATCCCGAATGGAAGCGCAGTGCCTATCTGGTGCTGCAGGCCAGTGATTTCCGCTGCAAGGGTGGCTGCAAGGTGACGGTGACTGCTGACGGCAAACCGCAGTCGATGGACGCCTGGCGCCCGGATACCGACGAAGCCATCGCCATGTTCATCACCGATCACAAGGCGTTGTGGAAACTGCTGCGCAAGAGCGAAGTGGTGGAAATCGAATTCCCGGTCAAGGCCGGCGGCACGCGCAAGGTCACCTTTGACACCGCCGGGCTGGATGAGTCGCAGTTGCCGGGTTGGAACTAGCGGCAACCAGCGAGCCTCTGGGCAATCGACAGCGAACAGCGAGACCACAAGATCCGGCTGTTGGTGAGCCTGTCCAACCACGCTTTTCGCGGGGCAATCGAGCTATCGAAAGCCTTGGATGCTTGGCCAGAGCGGCTTACTTCAAACTTGCCACGAACAGAATCGAGTTGTTCAGACCTTCCCCAGGCGTCGGGGGCGGCCGCCGCCGCCATAACGCAGTGCCACGCTTATGCGCTGGCGCGATGCGCGGATGCGGACGGTAGGCATGGGATTCGCGCAGGCAAGCGCCGTCCACATGGCCGGTTGCGAGCCGGTATGGAGGCATTCGGGCATAACGCCAGGCTTGCAGGCCAGGAGTAAGCTCCGGCGCATGGGGTGCAGGTTCGTCCGCCGAGCCGCACGCTACGGTGACGCGACGCCGGAGGCGCGCGCCAGGTCCACCAGCGACGCAGCGCCGTATCGGAACGCAGGCGGGCGCCACGCGGAGGTGATCATGCTTACCCCACGCCTGCACAATTACCTGGACGATTGCCATGGGCGCTACAGCGCGCTCACTCACGAGCGCACTATTACTGCACTCCAGACCGCCGCTGCCGCCCATATCGGCCAGCAACAGTTCGCCAAAACGGTGATGCTGAAGGTCGACGATACGCTGGCCATGATGGTGATGCCCGCGGCGTACCGGATCGATCTGCTGCGTCTGTCACGCGCGCTGGGTGGAAGTCTGGTGGAACTCGCGCACGAGCACGAATTCCGCGATGCGTTTCCTGATTGCGAACTCGGCGCGATGCCGCCTTTCGGGCATCTCTACGGCATGCCGGTGTATGTGGATGCGCGGCTGGTGGGACAGGCTGACATCGCCTTCAATGCGGGTTCGCATACCGAGGTCGTGCGGATGCCCTATGCCGAATTCGACCGCCTGGCGCAGCCGGAGCGGTTGTGGCTGGCGCACGTGATGTGAGTGGGTTGCAGGGTGTGCGCATGACCGCATGCGCCTGCTCTTTTTTCCTGGAATCATCGGATGGATGTTCCGGAACTCGATTGCTGCTTGAACCGATGTGGGTGAAGTGCTGGCTCGGGGCGCGGCCGATGGTCGGCTATCAGCCTGTCGAGGCGCTTGCCCAACACGGGGGCTGCTCGCGGTCGGTCACGGCCGGCGGCCATGCGGCGCAGTGCTACTCTCGCGGTGCGGCCCCTTGCTGCTGTCCTGCCTGCTGACCCGGCCGGCCATTGCCCAGAAAACAGGAGATTTCCCCATGAACAACTCCCAGCCCGACGCGCCACTGTCGCCGTCGCGATCCACCCGGCTGATGCTGATTGGCCTGGCCGTTGCGGTCGTGGTCATGGCCGGCCTGTACTTCCTGGGCCTGCATCAGGGGCGCGGTGAACTGGCGGCCCAGAAGGCCGACCATGAACAACGGATGGGTGCACTGCAGGCCGACCTGCAGCAGCAGCAGTCGAACCTGGCCGCCGCCGAAAACCAGATCCAGTTCCTGCGCGCACGGGCCGCGTTCTACCGCACGGCGGTGGATCTGGACCAGCGCAACTTCGGCACGGCCAACACGCACCTGCAGCAGGCCGCGACGTTCCTGGAACACATCAAGGGCGATGCCGGTGGCGTGAAAAGCGACGGGCTGGCGGCGCTGCGCGCAGCGGTAGTGGCAACCAACATCAACGTCGCCACCGACCTGCAGGCGCAGCGCGACAAGGTCCTGGGCTTTGGCCGGGAACTTGACTCAATGGCGCCGGCGCAGTGGAGCTCCGACGCGCGCTAGTGGTGCAGACCGGGTCACGGCCGCCGCTGTGGCTTACAGCGAATAGCCGAACTGCTGCTTGAACTGTTCGTTGAACTCGTCGTAATCGAAACGCTGGTTCTGGGTGCCGGGGTGTTCAACCTTCAGCGCCCCCATCAGGTTGCCCATGCGGCCGATGGTCAGCCAGTCATAGCCCTTCTCGATGCCAAAGATCAGCCCGGCGCGGAAGGCGTCACCACAGCCAGTCGGGTCAGTGACGCGGCGTTCGTGGGCCGGCGGAATGTCGTAGGTCTTTTCCGCCGTATGGATCTGCGAGCCGTGCGGGCCACGGGTGGTGATGTAGGCCTTGACCCGCTGCATGATCTCGCTTTCGCTCCAGCCGGTGCGTTCCTGCAGCAGGTTGGACTCGTAATCATTGACGGTGACGTAATCGGCCTGTTCGATGAAATGGCGCAGCTCTTCGCCATTGAACAGCGGCATGGCCTGGCCCGGGTCGAAGATAAACGGGATGCCGGCCTCGGCAAACTCGGTGGCGTTCTGCAGCATGCCGTCGCGGCCGTCCGGGCTGACGATGCCGAAAGTGACGCCGGCCACGTCTTTTACGTGGTTCTCGTAGCTGCGCATCATCGCGCCCGGGTGGAAGGCGGTGATCTGGTTGTTGTCGAGGTCGGTGGTGATGAAGGCCTGCGGCGTGAACAGTTCATCGATGACCTTGACCTGTTCCATGCGGATGCCCTGTTCGGCGAACCATTCGCGATAGGGGCCGAAGTCCTGGCCCACGGTGGCCATGGGGATAGGGTCACCGCCCAGCAATTTCAGGTTGTAGGCGATGTTGCCAGCGCAGCCGCCAAACTCCCGGCGCATGCGCGGGACCAGGAACGACACGTTGAGGATGTGTACCTTGTCCGGCAGGATGTGGTTCTTGAACTGGTCCGGGAACACCATGATGGTGTCGTAGGCGAGGGAACCACAGATCAGTGCGGACATCGGCAATCTCTTGAATTAGGAAAGGCATGGCCGGCAGGCCAACCCAGGGCGGGACAGTCATGCCCGGCGGCGCAAAGGGTAACGGTTAGGGTGCAGGCAGGCCAGCACGTACCGGCTGCGATTGCATGAATGATCTGCCCCAATGTCGCGAAATGCTGGAAATTGCAAGGTTTGTGCGCGGATTGTCCCTTGCCGCACCCGGGGCCGGTTGTTAGGCTAGCGAACCCCCGAATTCCCCACCGCGCGGAGCTTGCGCCGCGTTGGCACAGCAGGACTAATCTCCCCGATGTTCTTCAAGAAACTGCGCGGCATGTTTTCCAACGACCTGTCCATCGACTTGGGCACGGCCAATACGCTTATCTATGTCCGCGGGCAGGGCATCGTGCTCAATGAGCCTTCGGTGGTCGCTGTGCGCCAGGATCGCGCTTTCGGGGGCAACCGTACCGTGGCTGCCGTCGGCGCCGAGGCCAAGCAGATGCTGGGCCGCACGCCGGGCAACATCACCACCATTCGCCCGATGAAGGACGGCGTCATTGCCGACTTCACCTACACCGAGGCCATGCTGAAGCACTTCATCAAGAAGGTGCACAAAGCGCGGGTCCTGCGTCCCAGCCCCCGCGTGCTTGTCTGCGTACCGGCCGGCTCCACGCAAGTGGAGCGCCGCGCGATCAAGGAATCGGCCGAAGAAGCCGGCGCCCGCGACGTGTTCCTGATTGAAGAACCCATGGCGGCGGCCATCGGCGCCGGCATGCCGGTGGCTGAAGCCTGCGGTTCCATGGTCATTGATATTGGCGGCGGCACCACCGAAGTGGCGGTGATCTCGCTGAACGGCATTGTCTATTCGCAGTCGGTGCGCATTGGTGGCGACCGTTTCGACGAGGCCATCACCAATTACGTGCGGCGTAACCACGGCATGCTGATTGGCGAGGCCACGGCCGAGCGCATCAAACTGCAGATCGGGTGTGCCTACCCGCAGCCGGAGGTGGTGGAGATGGAGATCTCCGGCCGTAATCTGGCCGAGGGCGTGCCGAAGATGATCAAGATCAACTCCAACGAGGTGCTGGAAGCCCTGCACGAGCCGCTGGCCGGCATCGTCACTGCCGTCAAGCTGGCACTGGAACAGACCCCACCCGAACTTTGCGCCGATGTGGCCGAGCGCGGCATCGTGCTGACCGGAGGCGGCGCCTTGTTGCGCGACATGGACCGGTTGATCTCCGAGGAAACCGGCCTGCACGTGCAGGTCGCCGACGATCCGCTGACCTGCGTGGCCCGCGGTGGTGGACGTGCACTGGAGCTGGTGGACATGCATGGCAACGAGTTCTTCGCGCCGGAATAAGCAGTAAAGTCGCCCGCCTTTGCGGGCTGCCCATGGTGAAGGCGCGCACCACTCGCGCACTCAATCGGAGACGCTGTGCCGCGCGCGATCCCACCTGCAACGTCCTGCTCGCTCCCTTCTGTCCTTTGCAGGCGGCATTGCCGCCAACGTCTCTCTTAACGGCTTCCCAGTGCCTTCTTACGCCGGTCCTTCCGTCACTGCACGCCCAGGCGAAGTCGCCACTACGCTGCGGCTGCTGGCATACCTGGCCCTTGCCGTGGGCCTGGTGATCCTGGACCACCGTGGCGGCTGGCTTTCGCAGGCGCGGGTGCAGGCCAATGTGGCAGTGCAGCCGATCTGGTGGCTGGCCGGTCTGCCCGGACGCCTCAGCGCGCGCGTCCAGGAAGATGCGGGCACGCATACGCAGCTGACGACCGAAAACCGCAACCTGCGCAATGAACTGCTGATTGCCAATGCGCGCTTGACGCGCTTGCAGACCGCCACCGCCGACAACGCCCAGCTGCGTGCCTTGCTGGGTGTGGCCGAGAGTCGTGGCCTGGATGTGCAGCTGGCGCCGATCCTCAATATCGACCTGGACCCCACCCGCCGGCGGCTGGTGCTGGACGCCGGCAGCAGCGATGGTGTGCAACTGGGGCAGGCGGTGATTGATGCGGGCGGTTTGATGGGCCAGATCATCGAGGCCACTCCCGCGCACGCGACGGTGCTGCTGCTGACCGATCCTGACCATGCCGTGCCGGTGGTGGTGGCGCGCAACGGCGTACGCCTGATTGTGTACGGGCGCGGCGACCACCTGGAACTGTCGGATGTACCAATGAACACCGATGTCAGGCAGGGCGACCTGATCCTGACCTCTGGCCTGGGCGGGCGCTTCCCGGCCGGTTTTCCGGTGGGTACGGTCACCACGCTGCGCCCCGACGACAGCCGCGCCTTCTTGATTGGCGAACTCAAGCCTGCCGCGCAGCTGGACCGTGGCCACGACGTATTGCTGCTGCGTTCGGCGCCGCGCTACGCCTGGCCCTCGCCGCAGTCGCAGGCTGAGGTGGTTGCGCTGGGTGCGTCCACCTTGGGCCCGCCCGCAGGCCCAGCCGACCCGCAAGCAGACGTGACCCCCGCGAGCACGGCCAAACCGCCGCTGCCACCTGCTACAACGCCGCCCAATGCAAGTGCGCCTGCGGTGCTGGAGACAGGTCGATGAGGCGCCCCCGCAACGCCTGGGTCATGCCGGTGAGCATTGTCTTGGCCCTGTTGCTGGGCCTGCTGCCATTGCCGCTGGCGCTGCAGCCGCTGCGCCCATACTGGCTGGCGTTGATAGTGGCCTACTGGGTGATCGAGTCGCCGGAGAATGCGGGTCTGGGCTTTGCCTTCATCGTCGGTCTCATCGCCGACCTGATGTTTGGCACGTTGCTGGGCGAGCAGGCGCTGCGCATGGTCATCCTCACCTTCATCCTGCAGCGCTTCCGCGCCCGCCTGCGTTTCTTCCCGATCTCGCAGCAGGCGCTGGCCATTGGCGCGCTGCTGCTCAACGACCGCGTGGTCACGGCCGCCATTCGCCTGGTCCTGGGCGAGCAGGCCCTGCCGTGGAGCTACTGGTGGGCGCCGCTGCTGGGCATGCTGCTGTGGCCGCCGCTGTTCGTGCTGTTGGATGTGCTGCGGCTGGGCAAGCGCAAGTAGATGGCCACCCCGCGTCGTCCGCTCAAGAATGCCCATGCCGAGGCCGAACAGTTCCGCCGCCGCGCGCTGCTGGGATTCGTGATGGTGGCGCTGTCGCTATGCGGACTGGCCGGCTGGTATTTCAAGCTGCAGGTGGTGGACCACACCGAGTACGCCACGCGGTCGCAAGCCAACAGCATCAAGCTGCGTCCAGTGGTGCCGGCCCGCGGCAGCATTTTCGACCGCAACGGCGAGCTGCTGGCCGAGAACGTGCCGGCCTACCGGTTGGACGTGCTGCCCGACAAGGCCGGCGACAGCAAGAAACTGATCGCCGGGCTGAGCGGGATCTTCGCGCTCACGCCCGAGGAAATAAAGCACTTCGAGGACACGCGCAAGTCCACGCGCGGTTTCCGCCCGATCACGCTGAAACTTCGTGTCAGCGACGACGAAATGGCGCGTTTCGCGGTGGACCGCTGGCGTTATCCGGGCGTGGAACTCGAACCCTACCTGACCCGCCGCTACCCCTACGGTGATTTGTTCGGTCACATCATTGGCTATGTCGGCCGCATTGACGAACAGGACCTGGAGAAGATGGGCGACGGCAATGCCGCACTGACCCACACCGGCAAAAGCGGGCTGGAGCGCTATTACGAAGAGATCCTGCGCGGCAAGATCGGTTACGAGAAAGTCGAGACCAACGTGGAAGGACGCGCGCTGCGCAGCATGGGCCGGGTGCCGGCGCAGGCCGGCGCCGACCTGCGCCTGAGCGTGGACGCCGACCTGCAGTACGCCATGGCCCTGGCCTTTGGTGACCTGGAGGGCTCGGCGGTGGCCCTGGATCCGCGTAGCGGTGAAGTGCTGGCCATGGTCAGCCTGCCCAGCTACGACCCCAACCTGTTCGTCAACGGCATTTCCCATGCCGACTTCAATGCCTTGAACAACAATCCCTCGCGGCCGCAGTTCAACCGGCTGGTGTTGGGCGGGGTGGCGCCGGGCTCTACGCTGAAGCCGCTGCTGGCGCTGGCCGGGCTGGACAGCGGCGTGCGCAGGCCCGAGGACAAGACGCTTTCCACCGGCATGTTCCGCCTGCCTGGCATGAAGGGGCGCGGCTGGGGCGATTCGCACCGCGGCGGCCACGGCTGGACCGATGTACGCAAGTCGATTGCCGATTCGGTGAACACTTATTACTACCG
>JBDSUI010000010.1:0-13689 GCA_039927795.1 Pseudoxanthomonas sp. | reverse complement strand
TGCGAGGCGATTTCTACAGAACGCGCCAGTGGCGGCACCTTCGACAACCTGCTGGGTTTCTGCAAGCGCGTGGATTCTTCCAAATTGAATCGACGTGCACTGGAAGCGCTGGTCAACGCCGGCGCGGTGGACGCGCTGGGCAAGAACCGCGCCTCGCTGATGCTGCAGCTGCCTGAAGTGGTGAAAGCGACCGACCAGCTGGCCCGCGAACGCGAGGCTGGCCAGGTCTCGTTGTTCGGCGGTGGCGATGCCGCGCCGGCCCTGGAAGTGCACCTGACCGAAGTGGACGAATGGCCGCTGTCGCAAAAGCTGTCGGGTGAACGCGAAACACTGGGCCACTACCTCAGCGGCCATCCGCTGGATCCGTACCGCGACGACCTGCGGGCGCTGGTCGGCACCGACCTGGGCGAACTGGACAAGTTGTGGAACAACGCGCCGCAGGGCGAAAAGAAAGGCTGGCGCCCGGAAGTGGGCGTGGTGATTGCCGGCCAGGTGGTGGCGCTGCGCAAGAAAGGCGACACCCAGAT
The DNA here is from genome assembly GCA_039927795.1 of Pseudoxanthomonas sp. Lineage (GTDB taxonomy): Bacteria > Pseudomonadota > Gammaproteobacteria > Xanthomonadales > Xanthomonadaceae > Pseudoxanthomonas_A. The sequence continues at coordinate 13,162 of JBDSUI010000010.1, read as the reverse complement.
GTTCGTGCAACTGGAAGACGGACGTGGGCGCATCGAGTGCAGCGTCTTTGCCGAGGCCTATACCGAACTTGCGCCGTTGCTGACCCGCGACCGCATCCTGGTGGTCCAGGGCGGCCTGCGCGAAGACGAGTTCAGCGGCGGCTTCAGCCTGCGCGTGCGCAAGTGCTGGGACTACGCGCAACTGTGCGGCAGTCACGCGCAGCGCCTGTCGTTGCGCCTGGACATGCGTATACCCGGGTTGTGGGACCGGATCGATGCCCTGCTGGCCAGGCACCGTCCGGGTGCGACACCCTTGCGGCTCGACCTGCTGCTGAAGTCAGGCGAGCGTGGCGTGGCTGGCGTGCTGGATCTGAATGGTCCCAAGTCGGTACGCGTGGATACCGAGCTACTGGATGCCTTGCGTGCACAGCCGGGGGTGCGCACGGTGAAGGTGTCAATTTCAAGGCCCTGGGCGAGCTGAGCCATGCCTTCCCACTCCGGGAGCGGGATCAGGGGGTCAGACACTGCCCCTACGCCCCCGTACGGGTTCCCTGGCCCGCTTCAGCTAAACTCCCCTCCTTTCCGGTCCGCGGTCCATAGATGAACCCGAACTACCTGGATTTCGAACAACCCATCGCCGACCTGGAATCCAAGATCCAGGACCTGCGCAGCGCCAGCACCGGCCCGGCAGTCAACATCGACGCCGAGGTGCATGCCTTGCGGGACAAGCTGCGGGTGCGTACCGCGCAGATTTTCCGCGACCTCAGTCCGTGGCAGGTCTCGCAGCTTGCCCGGCACCCGGCCCGGCCTTACACCCTGGATTACATCCGCGTGTTCTGCGACGAGTTCCAGGAACTGGCCGGCGATCGTGCCTATGCCGACGACTCCGCCATCGTCGGCGGCCTGGGCCGTATCGATGGCCGCAGCGTGGTCATCATCGGCCACCAGAAGGGCCGCGACACCAAGAGCAAGATTGCGCGCAACTTCGGCATGCCGCGCCCCGAGGGCTACCGCAAGGCCCTGCGACTGATGAAACTGGCCGAGCGCTTCAAGCTGCCGCTGTTGACCTTCATCGACACGCCCGGCGCCTATCCCGGCATCGGTGCGGAAGAGCGGGGCCAGTCCGAAGCCATCGCCCGCAACCTGCTGGAGATGGCCGAGCTGAAAGTGCCGATCATCTGCACGGTGATTGGCGAAGGCGGCTCCGGCGGCGCGCTTGCCATCGGCGTTGGCGACCGCACGCTGATGCTGGAATACGGCACCTATTCGGTGATCTCGCCGGAAGGTTGTGCGTCGATCCTGTGGAAATCGGCCGACAAGGCCAAGGATGCCGCCGAACAACTGGGCATCACCGCCAAGCGCCTGTTCTCACTGGGCCTGGTGGACAAGGTGGTGCGCGAGCCCACCGGTGGCGCGCACCGCAACCCGAAGCAGATGGCAACACGCCTGAAGGCGGTGCTGCTGAATGAACTGGATGCACTGGAACAGTTGCCGCTGGATGCGTTGTTGCAGCAGCGCTACCAGCGGCTACGCAGTTACGGCGCCTACGAGGCGTGAAAAGAAGGCTGCGGCAGGCGCGGCGCAAGTCGCGAAGCTCCTGACATTTCGACCGCAACTTTGTCTCAGCAGCATCGCTGTCTCGACAGCAACGTGCTTCGCGATGTGCATCGCTCCTGGCGCGTCAACCGGGTTACCAAGCGCGTTGATACTGCACCGGCGCTTCCATCTCCACGCCAAGTGCCTGCGCCGCGCGACGCGGCCAGTACGGATCACGCAGTTCCTCGCGCGCCAGCAGCACCATATCTGCCTTTCCGCTTGCGATGATGTCTTCGGCCTGCTGCGGCTCCGTGATCAACCCCACCGCCCCGGTCGCGATGCCTGCTTCGTGGCGGATGCGCGTTGCAAAACCGACCTGATAGCCCGGCCCGACCGGGATCTTCGCAGCAGGCACCAGTCCGCCGCTGGATACGTCAATCAGGTCCACGCCCAGCGCCGAGACCACGCGCGCCAGCTCGATGCTCTGTTCGATATCCCAGCCGCCCTGGGCCCAGTCGGTGGCAGAGATACGCAACCACAGCGGCAAGCGTTCCGGCCAGACCTCGCGCAAGGCGGCCAGCACCTCGCGCAGCAAGCGCGTGCGGTTCTCGAAGCTGCCGCCCCATTGGTCCCTACGCAGGTTCGAGAGCGGTGACAGGAACTGGTGCAGCAGGTAGCCATGCGCGGCATGCAGTTCAATCAGCTTGAAGCCTGATTCCAGCGCACGCACCGCGGCAGCACGGAAATCAGCAATAACCTTGACGATGCCTGCGTCGTCCAGTTCCGCCGGAAAAGGATAGTCGTCGCTGAAAGCCAGCGCCGAGGGCGCCACCGGCTGCCAGCCACCGTCGGCGGGCAGCACCTCTTTGCCGCCGTCCCAGGGAGCTGCGGTGCTTGCCTTGCGCCCGGCATGGGCAAGCTGGGTGCCGGCCACTGCGCCATGCGCGCTTATGAAGGCGGCTATGCGACTCCAGGCCTGCGCCTGTACCTGGTTCCAGATGCCGGCGTCGGCAGGTGAAATTCGGCCTTCCGCAGAAACTGCCGCCGCCTCGGTGATCACCAGCCCGGCACCACCGACCGCACGACTGCCCAGGTGCACAAGATGCCAGTCGCCCGGTACGCCATCGGGTAACGAGTACTGGCACATCGGCGACACGGCGATGCGGTTGCGCAGCAAAACAGAGCGCTGGGCGTAGGACTCGAACAGTGCCATGGGCAACACCTGGAAAAACGACCGGCAATCTAAACACAAGTGACTTTACGCGAAGTGCATGGACATGGATCGCTGCATGCCATCGGCGCAGCCGCTAGCATGTGGACATGAGCTCTCCGCAACCGGTCAACGATTTCAGCTACGCACTGCGGCTAGCCCAGCCCGCGCCCTTGTTGGTCGGCTTGAGCGGTGGCCTGGATTCCACGTCGCTGCTGCATGCCTTGGCACATGACGATCAGGTCCGGACGCACGGCTTGCGTGCGGTGCATGTGCATCACGGACTGCAGTCGGCGGCCGATGAGTGGGCGTCGCGCTGCCTGCTACTGTGCGAATCGCTGGACATCCAATTGCAGGTAGTTGCTGTAGAAGTGGATCGCCTCAGTGGCGAGGGCCTCGAAGCGGCCGCGCGCAAGGCACGCTATGGCGCATTCGAGCGCTCGCTGGGCGAACACGAAGTATTGGTGACCGCACACCACCGCGACGACCAGGCCGAAACCTTCCTGCTGCGTGCGCTGCGCGGCTCGGGACCCGATGGTCTGGCCGCCATGCGACCGTGGCGAAAGTTCGCCGCAGGCTTGCACTGGCGTCCCTTGCTGGACACGCCGCGCAGCGAATTGCTCGCCTACGCAATCCACCATGACCTGGCCTGGATCGAAGATCCCAGCAACGAAGACCTGCACCACAGCCGCAACTTCCTGCGCCAGCGCATCCTGCCGTTGCTGCGCGAACGTTGGCCGCAGCTGGACGCCGCATTCGCTCGCAGCGCCGTGCTCAGTGCAGATGCAGTGGAATTGCTGGCGCGCGATGACGCGCTGGCCCTGGCCACAGCGCAGACCCCGGACCCCTACGCAGTGTCAGCAAGCGCACTGCTGCAACTCGATATGTTGCGGCGCGCACGCGTGCTGCGTCGATGGATAGATCAGCTGGGTTTCCCGCCCCTGCCCGGCGAAGGCGTGGCGCAGCTAGAAACCGACCTGCTGCCGGCGCGCGCCGACGCACGCGCGCGCTTCGAGTGGCGCGGGGCCGTGATCGAACGCTGGCGCGACCTGCTGCATGTGCAATACCTGAAGGCGCCCTTGCCCGCTGACTGGGGCGTCGAATGGGACGGGCGCGGGCCGCTGCCGCTGCCCGGTGGCGATGTGCTGCAGCTGGAGGGGGCGACTGCACTGCCCACTCCCCTGCGGGTGTTCGCACGCCGGGGTGGGGAACGCATCACCCTGCCCGGTCGCACCCAGTCACGCACCTTGAAGAATGTGCTGCAGCAGCTGGGTATACCGCCGTGGGAACGTGAGGTACTGCCTTTGCTGTCTGCCGGCGACGGCCTGGTCGCGGTGGCCGACCTGGCGTACTCGGACGAGTTCGATGCCTGGCTGCGCGCGGCCGGCGCGCGGCTGCACTGGCGACGGCGGCAATGAATGCTCTGCATTGACCTATTCCCGTTGCGTCCCCAAACTGCCTGCATGCCACGCAAACCTGCCCCCGAAACCTCCCCCGTTGCCCACTTTGAACAGTCACTCGATGAGCTGGAGTTGCTGGTCGAGAAAATGGAACTGGGCGAAATGAGCCTGGAAGAATCGCTGGCCGCCTACGAGCGGGGCGTCGGCCTGTACCGTCGCTGCCAGACCGCCCTGGAACAGGCCGAACTGCGCGTGCGCCTGCTCAGCGATCCGGAACAACCGGAGACCGGCCAAGCGTTCGCGCCCCTGCCCGATGGACAATGACGCCCCTTTCCTGCGCTGGGCGCAGCGCGTGGAAACCGCGCTGGGCCACGCACTGCCGTCCGCTTCCCTGCACCCGCAAAGCCTGCATGCAGCCATGCGCCACGCCGTGCTGGGCGGGGGCAAACGCATCCGCCCGCTGCTGGTCTATGCGACCGGCGCCGTGTTCGGCACCGACGAGCGCTGGCTGGATGCGCCAGCGGCCGCAGTCGAGCTGATCCACGCCTATTCGCTGGTCCACGACGACCTGCCGGCGATGGATGACGACGCGGTGCGCCGTGGCCGCCCTACCGTGCATGTGGCATTCGACGAAGCCACCGCGATCCTGGCCGGTGACGCGCTGCAATCACTCGCGTTCGAAGTCCTGGCCGAAGCGCCGGTGGCCTCGGAGCTGCGCGTTGCCTGGTTGCGTTCGCTGAGCCTGGCGGCAGGTGCGGCGGGCATGTGCGGCGGTCAGGCACTGGACGTTGATGCCACCGGCAGGATCCAGACCCTGGCCGAGCTGGAACGCATGCACCGCATGAAGACCGGCGCGCTCATGCGTGCCTCGGTGCGCATGGGGGCCATGGGTGGCTGCATCGACGAAGGCACACTGAAGCTGCTGGATACTTTCGCCGATGCGCTGGGCCTGGCGTTCCAGGTACGCGACGACATCCTGGACGTGGAATCGACTTCCAAACAACTGGGCAAGACCGCCGGCAAGGATGCGGCGCAGGACAAGTCGACCTACCCGGCCCTGCTGGGGATGGACGGCGCCAAAGCCAAGCTGGTCGAGCTGGATCTGGCCATGCATGACGCATTGGCCCCGTTCCGGGAGCATGCGACCGCCCTGTGGGCGCTGGGCAAGCTGGCAATCCATCGTACCCACTGACCCGACAGCAGCTGACGTTCGTCGATCCCGCAGCTGCCAACCGCCTGTTCCGGTCGCGCGCCCGGATTCATGCGCTGCCTGCCGCCTGCAGTTGCACGTGCGAAGCCGGACCACGTTTGGTCGCATTCTGATGTTTCAGGTACGGCGGAAAATTGCAGCACGCGCGGGGGAGTTGCTTGCGCATGCGCCGGGACGAACAGACTTCCCGAAACGGAAAAGGCCCGGACAGTCCGGGCCTTTTCACACGCACGGCGGCGGTCACCGCCTTGTGCATTTTTTACTTGATCAGGCGCAGCGCAAACGGGTAGCGATAGGCTTCGCCGTTGTTGGCCTTGATTGCGCCCAGCACGGTGAAGATCAGCCACGCCAGACCCACCAGCGGCAGCAGCAGGAAACCGATCAACACGAGGGTCAGCAAGCCGCTGATGATGGCGGCGATGGCCATGGTGATATTGAAATTGAGTGCTTCCTTGCCCTGGTCCGCGGCAAACGGCAGCGTGTCCTTCTTGACCTGCCAGATGATCAGCGGGCCCAGCACGTTGCCAAACGGAATAACCAGCCCGGCAAGCGCAGACAAGTGCGCGAACAATCCCCACTGCCTTTCTTCGGCCGAGGGTACCCCCGACGGTAGCGGCGGCGCGGCGGTCAGGTTATCGAATTCACTCATTTCAGTTTCCCCTTGGATTGTGGTTGATATTGATTGGCAAGTTTGCCGCTGCGTCATGGCAGACGCATGTCGCACCCGCAAAGGATAACGTCAATCGCCATCGGTGACGGTCATGCGTCCCGTGACGCTGCGAACAAACCGACGCGTCGAAGCCGGCAAACCCGCCTCATCGCGCGCAGATGGTGAACTACTTGCGTCAACCCTCGCCGCCGGCGACGGTCATCCTGCCCACCAGGATCGAGCCGCAACGGATGTGCGAACGCGGGTCGACGTCGGTACCCACCGCTTCGATGCCCGCAAATACATCGCGCAGGTTGCCGGCAATGGTGATGCCGTCCACTGGCCATGCGACTTCACCCTTCTCGACCCAGAAACCGGCCGCGCCACGCGAGTAATCACCGGTCACGCTGTTGACGCCCTGGCCCATCAACTCGGTAACCAGCAGGCCGCGTTGCAGGCCACCGAGCAGTTCGTCAAAACCACCTGCATTGGCGCCGACCTTGAGGTTGTGCACGCCACCGGCATTGCCGGTGGTCTGCAACCCCAATTTGCGCGCCGAATAGCTGCCCAGCACATAGCGCTGCAGGATTCCGGCGCTGACCAGCGGCGCTTCGCGCGTCGCAACTCCTTCGGCGTCGAATGCAGCCGAGCGCAGTCCACGCGGCAGTAACGGATGCTCTTCGATTGAAAACCAGTCCGGGAAAATCTGCGTGCCCGCCGAATCAAGCAGGAAGCTGGCGCGCCGGTACAGCGCGCCGCCGGATACGGCACCCAGCAGGTGACCTATCAGCGAACGCGCCACCTCCGCGGCAAACAGCACCGGATACTCGCCGGTTGGCACCGAGCGCGGTGCCATGCGGGCCAGGGTGCGTTGGGCCGCATGGCGACCGATCGCAGCCGGCGCCTCCAGGTCTTCGCGCGCCAGTGCGCTGCTGTACCAGCCATCGCGCTGCATGTCATCGCCATGCCCTGCGATCAGCGCGCAACCGAGCGAATGCTGGGTGCCACGATCACGGCCGACGAAACCATGCGAATTGGCGTAAACGGCAATGCTTTCCCCACTGCCTACCGAGGCGCCATCGGAGTTGGCAATGCGCGGATCGAAGTCGCGCCCGGCTGCTTCGCAGGCCAGGGCCAGGTCGACCGCATGATCAGCGTCCAGCGCCCACGGGTGCCAGGCGTCCAGGTCGGGAAATTCGGTGGCCATCAGCCCGGCATCGGCCAGGCCGGACGCTTCGTCGTGCTCGGTGTAGCGGGCAATGGCACAGGCCTGTTCGACCGTGGCCTCAAGACTTTCCGCACGCAAGTCAGCGGTGCTGGCGCTGCCCTTGCGCTGACCGAAGTACACGGTCATGCCGATGCTGCGGTCGCGCGTGGACTCCACGGTTTCCACCGCGCCCATGCGCACGTTGACATTGAGGCCGCGGTCTTCGCTGCAGCTCACCTCGGCCTGGGTGGCTCCGGCGGCGCGCGCGCGGTCCAGCAGGCGCCGGGAAAGTTCCTCCAGCGCATCCAGCCGGGACAGGCTGTCATCAGCGGAAAAATCGGCTATTGCGTTCAATGGCTTATCCTGTGGCAAAGTTTTGGAGAGCGAACATGCGTGGAAACGACCCGGAAACCGGAGAATTCCTGGGGCCCAGCCGCAGCGAGCAACGGCGCGAAGCGCTGGACGTGCGCAACCTGGGCGAAAAACTGGTGGGCCTGGCGCCTGCGCACCTGGCCAGGCTGCCCATCCCGGAAGACTTGCTGGAACACATCCACGAGACCCAGCGCATCACCTCGCATATTGCGCACAAGCGACAATTGCAGTTCCTGGCCAAGCACATGCGCCGGGAAAGTGACGAAACCCTGGATGCGATCCGCGATGCGATGGAAGTAGGCGGCGATGCGGCGAAACGCGAAACCGCCCTGCTGCACAAGGTGGAAGGCTGGCGCGTGCGCCTGCTTGAGGAAGGTGACCCGGCGCTTGCCGACCTGCTGTCCGGATTCCCGGCCGCCGACCGCCAGCACCTGCGCCAGCTGGTCCGCAACGCGGGCGAGGAAAAGGCGAAGAACAAGCCGCCGCACGCATTCCGTGAACTGTTCCGCGAACTGCGTGAGCTGCTGGCGCAACCGGAACACGACGACGACGCCCAGGACTGACATGATCCGCGCGCTCACCCTGCGCGCGTCCCACCCACGGTGATGCCTTCGATCAGCAATGACGGCTGGCCAACGCCCACCGGCACGCTCTGCCCATCCTTGCCGCATACGCCCACGCCCGCATCCAGCGCCAGGTCATGGCCGATCATCTTCACCTGCTGCATGGTTTCGGGGCCGTTGCCGATCAGGGTCGCACCCTTCACCGGCGCGGTGATCCTGCCGTCCTCGATCAGATAGGCCTCGGTCGCCGAGAACACGTACTTGCCACTGGTGATGTCGACCTGGCCACCGCCAAAATTCACTGCGTACAGACCTTTCTTGACCGACCGGATCATGTCCTGCGGGTCGTCCTGGCCGGCCAGCATGTAGGTGTTGGTCATGCGCGGCATGGGCAGGTGTGCGAACGACTCGCGACGGCCGTTGCCGGTCGGCGTCACGCCCATCAGGCGCGCGTTCAGCGTGTCCTGCATGTAGCCGACCAGCACGCCATCTTCGATCAGGGTGGTGCAATGGGTGGGCGTGCCTTCGTCATCGATATTGAGCGAGCCGCGGCGTCCTTCCAGGGTGCCGTCATCGACGATGGTTACCCCTGCTGACGCCACGCGCTGGCCCATGCGGCCGGCGTAGGTCGAGGTGCCCTTGCGGTTGAAATCGCCTTCCAGGCCGTGGCCGACGGCTTCGTGCAACAACACACCAGGCCAGCCCGAACCCAGCACCACCGGCATCATCCCAGCTGGCGCGTCCACCGCTTCCAGGTTCACCAGGGCCTGGCGCAGGGCCTCACGCGCGAATTCCTCCGGCTTGCCGCCACCGAAAAGTTCCGCATACGAATAACGCCCACCGAAGCCGGCATAGCCGGACTCTCGCCGGCCGTTCTGTTCGACGATGACCTGGATATTCATGCGCACCAGCGGTCGCACGTCGGCGGCGAGCACGCCATCGCTGCGCGCGACCAGCACCGTGTCCACGCCGCCGGCCAGACTTACCGTCACCTGCTGCACGCGCGGATCGGCGGCACGCACCAGCTTGTCGACAATGCGCAAGGCTTCGACCTTGGCGTCGTTGTCCAGTGCGTCGATAGGATCCTCGCTGGAATACAGCGCGCGGCCGCCACTGCGCACCAGCGCGCTGGGCGCATGCGAGCCGCCATCACGGGCAATGGCGCGCGCCGAACCGGCCGCACTCAGCAGTGCCTGTGGATTGATGTCGTCGGAGTACGCGAAGCCGGTTTTCTCGCCGGAAATCGCGCGCACGCCCACGCCCTGGTCAATGGAATGTGCACCGTCCTTGACGATACCGTCCTCCACGGTCCAGCTTTCGCGCCGTGAATGCTGGAAATACAGATCACCGAAATCGATACCCGGCCCGAGCAGCGTGCCGAAAGCGCGATGCAGGCCTTGCTGGTCAAGTCCGGCGGGAAGGAGGAGACGGGTTTCGGCAAGTGCCAGGGAAGAGTTGGTCATGGGCATGAGTTTGGGGCAGAAGGTGATGAAGGCAAGCGGGCGTTGGGTTTTTTGCGCCGGAAAAGACTGCCCGCAGGAGGGATCAGGACATCAGCCTGAAACAAATCATCGTGCAGCCGCGCTAAGTTGGTAGCGGTCGCCAAGCGAAGCTTGTGTACCTTGCATACACTGCGCTGCTGACGCCGCAGTAGCCAGAAAACAGCGTCAAGGCGTGCCGGCCACATTCGCAGCTCCAGGCACCACGACCCGCGACTGCTCGCGACTCATGACTTCCACCTTCGGGTCCTTCCATGGCCCGGTAACGCGATAGGTCTTGGCCCCCAGTGCGCCCAGCGGTTTCTTCAGCACCGCGTTCGCGGCCGCGCCAATGGCCGCACCCAGCGGACCGCCCGCCACCGCGCCCACCACCGTCAGTACGTTGCCCGATTTGGGCAGGACCTCGATGGTCTGGTCGAAACGCTGCGCCCGCAGGTCGGTGTTGCCGCTGATGTTGATCTGCGCGGCAGGCCCGTCAATCACCAGATCGTCGCTGCGCGCGGTACCCGCGCCGAAGCGCACGTTGCCGTCGATGCGGTTGAAAGCAAAGCCCTTGGAGAAGAAATCGCGGAAGTCCAGCATCATGCGGCGCGGCAACTGGGTCAGGCTTAGCAGGCCAAGGACGCGCCCGGCCCCTGGCTCGATTTCCAGCAACTGGCCGTCGCGCACGGCAATTCCAAGACCTCCTTCCATGGTTGCCAACGAGAACGCCGCAGGACTGCCCGACCAGCGCGCATTGAACTGCACCTTGCCCTTGCCGCCTGCCACGCGACCTTTCAAGCCCAGCGCATCCAGCAGCCCCCCCAGGTCCTGGCTGTCGACGCTGGCGGTCATCTGCGTGCGCGCCGCCGCACCGCGACCCAGCCAATCGCCTTGCAAGTCAATCTGCTGTTTTGGCGAACGCAGGGCCAGCTGCTGCACGCGCATGCCGGCCGCCAGCGGCTGGGTGCGCAACTGCGCGCTGCCCAGGCGTGCGTCGCCGAAACGAAGATCCGCTATATCCAGCTGCAAGGGCGGGATGGCCGCGGGGTTGAAGGACTCATCGGTGCTCGCAGCCGAGGCGGCGACGGGTGATTTGGGCGAGGCGTTCCGCCAGTGCAGGCGCGAAAATTTCCCCGCCACCGGTGCGCCGTCTGCGTCGGGCACCAGCAAGGCGCCTGCAAGGGCCGGCCCTTGCAGGCTCACCGCCAGTGCATTGGCCGCAGGCAGCACCTGCAGGCGGGTGTCCGGAAATACCGAGCCCAGCAGCAGCAGACGGTCGGCGGTGACATCAATATGGCGCAACGGCAATTTGCCACCGCCACCGCTGCCGCTTTTGGCCAGCGCAATCCACTGGATAGCATCCAGCGTGGAGGTGCGACCACTCGCCACAAGACCCAGCGCCGGCGCAGGCTCGCTGACAATATTGCTGCCCAACACCACGCGCACGCCGGTCTGTTTTCCGTCGCCACGCGCCCGCAATGCCAGCAGTTTGCCGAAGGACACATCGATAGCGCCTTCGCCCATCGGCAAGGCAGTACGCACTGTGGTCGGGAGGGCCAGCAAGGCCGGCTTATCCAGCGGCGCCGGCAATTTCAGCGTGGTGCCGACCAGGTCCGAGCGCAAGCTCAGGCGGCTGGGCGCGGTCCCGCCGCCGGCAGGCACACTGACCCCGATCGTCCACCGCGACCGCCCCTGCACGTAGGGCTTCAACCACGCCATATCCGGCGCGCGCTCCAGCAATTCGGCGGCCGTCAGGCTGGCGGCGAGTTCGGCTTCAAAGGCCTGTTTCGGGTCGCGTGCCCCGCCACCGGCGCGCAGGGACAGCAGCCCGGGCTGGCCACCCTGCCTGACGCTGAGCCGGTCGGCAATGAAGCCATCGTCGCTGTAGGTGACCTTGCCTTTCACGGCCTCGAAGGCCAGGTTCCAGCGCTTGTCGGCCAGCCGGTTGCCCAGCAGCTCGACCGTGCCGCTGGACGTGCGGGCTACCTGGTCGTCGGCGTGCAGCGGCAGCAGCATGTCGTAGCTGGCGCGCGCCGGTCCACTGGCGCTCAGGCTAGTTAGAGTGTCGCCGTGCTTGGCCCGCAATGGCGACTGCCGCAGCATCGCCAGCATCTGCGCGGCGTCCGCGCCGCCACGGGCGCTGATCGACAGTTCGGCTTTGGAAAAATCGGCAATGCCCGCCTTGAAATCGTCCACCCGCACGCCCGCCAGTGCGCCCTGGCCGCGCATGGAAAAGCCGTTGCCGATGAAGCCTATTTCGGCCTGCACATGGTCCATGGCCGGCCAGTCATGCTGGAACTTGAACTGCCCGCCTTCGATGCGTGCGACGGCTTCGAAGCGGCCGTTATTGTGTGTGAATGGCCAATCGTCAAGGTCGCCGGACATGAGCGCTCGTCCGTCCCTGACCCGGCCGCCAACCAGCGCGCTGTTGAGCCAGTCAACCGCACCCTTGGACATCTTGTCGTGGATCCAGAAACGCTTCGCGACTGCCACCGGCGCGTCATCGATATCGGCGGCAATGTCGATCCACGGACGCGTGCCATCACCCTGGAACCACAGCCCGCCGCGCGCCTCTGCGCCGAAGTCGCTGCCCTTGATCCGCAACGCCGACGTACCGACGCGCCAGCCGTCACCTTCGCGCCAGCCGGTCAGCGTTCCGTCCAGGGTTACCGCGTGCACAAGCCCGAATCCGGACGGCCAGTCCAATCGGAACGGCGTGGCTGCGTCCAGTTTCAGTGCGAAGCCCTGCTCATCGCCGGTGAATTCACCCGCCAGCCCGCTGACGCCAGGCGAATGCGCGACCGGCAGGAAGCTGATGCCTTCCAGACGCCCATTGGCCTGCATGCCCTGGGAATTACCCGCCAGCGAAACGTTCGCCAGACGGGCACCCGGTGCGGCCAGCGACAGCCATTGCCGCAGGCCCGGATCGACGCGGTCACTCAGGCCCAGCAACGCCAGCAGTGGCGCCGCATCAATGCGCTCTGCCAGCACGCCGTACTGCTGCCCACCGGCCACCACCAGGCCATCAAGTGTTTGCGGCGTCCGCCCGTCGCCAATCGACAGGCGCGGCGCATCGAAGCGCCAGCCACCGGCCGACAAACGCCAGCGCGTTCGCCCTTCCACCCGGTCGAACTGCGTGCGTGGCACTTTGCCATTGGCCAGAGGACTGCCGCGGAAGCGCATCTGCTGCAGTTTCATCTGCGAGGTCACTGCAACCACCCGGTTGCGGCGCAATTCCGCCCACGCCTGCAGGCGTCCGCTGCCGGATTCTGCCGCCACCCCCGCGTAGCGCAGTACCGGCGACCACGCCGCCACATCCAGCGCGCGGGTGTCCAGATACGCACGGCCATCACCGCTCTCGCGATCAAAATCGAACGCGACCTGCACCGGCGTTGCCGACTTGTCCATCCACGCACGCGTTCCCGCGCGCACCCGGTCGCCGTCCACGCGCAGGCGCAAGTCGATCCTCGGCAACTTCAGGTTCCAGCCCAGCGACGGTGCCAGCACTGCCAGCTCACCATCGATGACCTGTAACTCGCCCAGGCCCTCCAGGGT
>JBDSUI010000009.1:0-8894 GCA_039927795.1 Pseudoxanthomonas sp. | reverse complement strand
GCCGGCAGGTTGCCGGTCCTGCGTCATTGATCCTTTGGAGAAACCCCCATGTGGTTGCGTTCGACGGCACTTGCCGTCTTCGCGGCTGCGTCCTGCCTGCCGGCAGGGGCGCAGTTGCCTGAAACCTTGAGCCTGGACGCCGCCTTTGCGCGGGTTGCCCAATTCCATCCCGAACTGCGGCTGATCGATGGCCAGCGTGCGGTGCTGTCTGCCGAACTCGACCGCGCCACGATGGCTCCAGCGCTGGCCGCCGGTCTGCAGCTGGAGAACGTGCTCGGCAGCGGCCAAGCCAGTGGCTTCGAGCAGGCCGAGATCAGCCTGACCCTGGCCGGCGTACTGGAACGGGGCGGCAAACTGGACGCGCGCCGCAGCCTGGCCCAGACCCGTATCGATGCGCTTGCCGTGCAGCGGCAGACCCGGCGCCTGGACCTGCTGGCCGAAGTCGCGCGCCGCTACCTGGCCGTCAACGCCGCGCAGGAAGAGCGGCGCATCGCCGACCTGGATGCCATGCAACGGCAACGCACCGTGGCCGGTGCCAGGCAGCGTCTGTTGGCCGGCGCTTCACCCGAATCGGTGGTGCTGACCGCGCAGGCTGCACTCGCGCGCGCCGAAATGGAACGCGATCGTGCAACGCAGCGGGGTGCAGCGGCCCGCCAGCATCTCGCCGCGTTGTGGGGCGAACGCAGTCCGGCGTTCGCCGTGGCGGCGGGTGATCCTCTGGTCTTGCCGGAAATCTCCGAATTCGCGGAGCTGGCTGCGTTGCTGGCCAATACGCCGGAGCTGGCGCGATTCGCCGACGCGCAACGCATCGGCGAGGCCCGCCTGCATTTGGCGCGCAGCCAGGCAAGCCCGGATCTCGACTGGCAAGTCGGCATGCGCAGGCTGCAGGCCACGGATGATTTCGCGCTGATCGGCAGCGTTTCGATACCGCTGGGAAATGCGCGTCGCGCACAACCGGACATCCGCGCCGCTGAAGCGGAACTCGCGATGGTCGGGATCGAACGCGAAGCGCAGGGCCTATCCCTGTATTCCACTATGGTCGAAGCCCATGGCCGCTACCGTGTGGCGCAATTCGAAGTCGGCCGCCTGCAATCGGACGTGCTGCCAAAACTGGCCAGGGCCGAGCACGCGGCCGAACGCGCGTATCGCGGCGGTGCCATCAGCTATCTGGAGTGGGCCCAGCTGCAATCCGAGCGAACCAGTGCTCGCAAGCAGCAGCTCGAATCGGCGCTGGAAGCCCAGCGCGCACTGATCGAAATCCAGCGGCTCACCGGCCAGGCGTTCGTCGCCAGCCCTGCGTCGCAGACCAACCGGGAAACGACACCATGAAGGTAATGAACCTGATCGGCACTCTGGCGCTGGCACTGCTGCTGGGCGCTTGTGGCAAGGACGCGATCGAGGAACACGGCCGCGAGGAAGGCGGCGAGCATGCAGATGCCGGCGGACATGCGGATGCCCAGGAAGCCCGAAAAGGTGAACATGGCGGAAGACTGCTGAAGCAGGGCGGCTACGTGGTGGAACTGGCTATCGCCGAAGACGGTACGCCGCCGAAATACCGGGCCTGGCTGTACGAAGGCCACAAGCCTCTGCCGGCGACTGCAGGTACGGTCGAAGTCAGGTTGAAACGCCTCGGCAATATCGCTGAGAACCACGTTCTCAAGCCGCAGGCCGATGGCAGCTTGATGGCCGCCAGCATCGTCGGCGAACCGCATTCGTTCGAGGTCGAAGTGCTGTCGAAAATCGGAGGCAAGGCCTTGCGTTGGGAATATCCCAGCTACGAGGGACGCACCGAGATCGCGGCGAAGATCGCCACGGAGTCCGGCATCCGCGTGGCCCCGGTCGGCCCCGGCGTGATTGCCGACGAACATGAGGTGCAGGGCCTGCTTACGCCCGTCGAAGGACGCGTGGCCCAGGTCATGGCGCGTTTCCCCGGGCCGATCCGCCGCCTGCGCGCCAATGTCGGCGACCAGGTGCGGGCAGGGCAGGTGCTGGCTGTCATCGAAAGCAATCTCAGCCTGACCACCTACACCGTCACTGCGCCGATTTCCGGTGTGGTGCTGGCGCGCAATACTTCGGTGGGCTCTGTCGCCAGCGAAGGTTCAGCGCTGTTCGAAATTGCCGATCTGTCGGCGTTGTGGGTCGACCTGCACATCTTCGGTTCCGATGCGCAGCACCTCCAGCCCGGCGTGCCGGTCACGGTGACGCGTATGAGCGATGACGCGACCATCGAGACGGTGCTTGAACGCGTGCTACCCGGCACCGCCACCGCCAGCCAGAGCACCGTGGCCCGCGCCACCATCGCCAATAACGATGGCCTGTGGCGACCGGGTTCGGCGGTGAAGGCGCGTATCACCGTCGAGCAGCGGCCGGCGGCGCTGGTGGTGCCGATCTCGGCGCTGCAGAGCTTCCGCGGTGGCGATGTGGTCTTCATCCGCCTGGGTGATGTCTATGAAGTGCGGCCGGTGGAACTGGGCAAGCGCGACGCCTTGCAGGTGGAGATCCTGTCTGGCCTGAACGCCGGCGACGGGGTGGTCATTGAGCAGAGTTACCTGATCAAGGCCGACATCGAGAAATCGGGAGCCTCGCATGACCACTGAGCATGCGCGGGCAAGCAGACGCAGGGTGCTGGGGGCCATCATCGGCCTGTCCATTGCCCATCGCTGGCTGATGCTGGCCATGACCCTGGCCCTGGCGGCGCTGGGCGCGTGGAGCTTCAGCAAACTGCCGATTGATGCCACCCCCGACATCACCAACGTACAGGTGCAGATCAACACCGAAGCCAGTGGCTATTCGCCGCTGGAATCCGAACAACGCGTCACCTTTCCCATCGAGACCGCGATGGCCGGTTTGCCGGGCCTGGACTATTCGCGCTCGATCTCGCGCTATGGCCTGTCGCAGGTCACGGTGGCCTTCAAGGACGGCACCGACCTGTACTTTGCGCGCCAGCAGGTCGGCGAACGCCTGCAGCAGGTGAAATCACAACTGCCCGCAGGACTGGACCCGCACATGGGTCCCATCGCCACCGGCCTGGGCGAGATCTTCATGTACACGGTGGAAGCCAGCCCGGAGGCGGTGAAAAAGGACGGCACGCCGTGGACGGCGACCGACCTGCGCACGCTGCAGGACTGGGTCGTACGTCCGCAGTTGCGCAACACGCCCGGGGTGACCGAGGTCAACACGATTGGCGGCTTCGCCCGCCAGATCCACATCACCCCGGAACCCTCCAAGCTGGTGGCGCTGGGCTTCACCCTGCATGACGTCGTCGCGGCCATCGCTGCCAACAACCAGAATATCGGTGCGGGCTATATCGAACGCAGTGGCCAGCAGTTCCTGGTGCGCGTGCCCGGCCAGGTGGCCGACCTCGATGCAATCCGCGACATCGTGCTGGATCGCCGCGAAGGCGTGCCGATCCGGGTGCGCGACGTGGCCGCAGTGGGTGAGGGGCCGGAACTGCGCACTGGTGCGGCCACCCAGAACGGCAGGGAAGTGGTGCTGGGCACGGTGTTCATGCTGGTCGGTGCCAACAGCCGCGACGTGGCCCAGGCGGCGGCAGCAAAGTTGAAGGAAGCAAACACCAGCCTGCCCGCTGGCGTGCAGGCCAAACCGGTGTACGACCGCACCGCGCTGGTCGACCGCACCATCGCCACGGTGTCGAAAAACCTGGTCGAGGGCGCGCTGCTGGTCATCGTGGTCTTGTTCCTGCTGCTGGGTAATTTCCGCGCGGCGCTGATCACCGCCGCAGTGATCCCGCTGGCGATGTTGTTCACCGTATTCGGCATGGTCCGTGGTGGCGTGTCGGGCAACCTGATGAGCCTGGGTGCGCTGGATTTCGGCCTGATCGTCGATGGCGCGGTGATCATCATCGAGAACTGCCTGCGTCGCTTCAGCGAAATGCAGCAGCGGCTGGGTCGGGTGATGACCGAGGAAGAGCGTCACGAAGTGACCGCCTCGGCGACCGCCGAAGTCATTCGCCCCAGTCTGTTCGGGCTGGCCATCATCACCGCGGTTTACCTGCCGATTTTCGCGCTGACCGGTATCGAGGGAAAAATGTTCCACCCCATGGCGATCACCGTGGTGCTGGCCCTGACCGGTGCCATGCTGCTGTCGCTGACCTTCGTGCCCGCTGCCATCGCCGTGTTCCTGGGTGGCCGCGTCGACGAAAAGGAAAACCGGCTGATGCAATGGGCGCGTCGCCGCTACCAGCCGCTGCTGGCCTGGTCGCTGCGCAGTGGCCGCTGGGTGCTGGGCGGCGCGCTGGTCCTGATGGCACTGTGCGCCGTGCTCGCCACGCGCCTGGGCACAGAGTTCATCCCCAATCTGGATGAAGGCGATATCGCCCTGCACGCACTGCGCATTCCCGGCACCAGCCTGAACCAGGCGGTACAGATGCAGGCCACGCTGGAAGCGCGCATCGCGCAGTTCCCGGAAGTCGAGCGCGTATTCGGCAAGCTGGGCACGGCCGAGGTGGCAACCGATCCCATGCCGCCTTCGGTGGCAGACACCTTCCTGATGCTCAAGCCAAGATCCGAATGGCCTGACCCGCGCAAGCCGCGCGAACAACTGGTGGCCGAGATTGAAACCGCAGTCAGGCAACTGCCCGGCAACAACTACGAGTTCACCCAGCCCATCCAGATGCGCATGAACGAGTTGATCTCCGGGGTCCGCGCCGACGTGGCGATCAAGGTGTACGGCGACGATCTGGATACGCTGGTGGAGGTTGGAAAACGCATCGAAGCGGTGGCCAAATCAGTCGCCGGCGCCGCCGACGTGAAGATGGAACAGGCCACCGGGCTGCCCCTGCTTACTGTCACTCCTGACCGCAGCGCGCTGGTGCGTTATGGCCTGAATCCGGGCGCGGTGCAGGAAACCGTCGCCATTGCCGTCGGTGGTCAAGTGGCCGGGCAGTTGTTTGAAGGTGACCGTCGTTTCGATATCGTGGTGCGCCTGCCCGAACGCGTGCGCCAGGACCCGGCGGCACTCGCCGACTTGCCCATTCCACTGGGCGGCAGCGAGAACGCCGACGAATCGAGCCGGGTCGGCAGCTTCAGTGCGGGCACGCCGCGCACGGTGCCGCTGCGCGAGTTGGCGAAGCTTGAAATTCTGCAGGGGCCGAACCAGATCAACCGCGAGAACGGCAAGCGCCGCGTGGTGGTAACCGCCAATGTGCGGGGTCGTGACCTGGGCGGTTTCGTCAGCGAACTGCAGCAGCGGGTTGATGCCGAAGTGCAGGCGCCCACCGGTTACTGGATCGACTACGCCGGCACCTTCGAGCAATTGATCTCCGCCAGCCAGCGCCTGTCGGTGGTGGTGCCGGTGACCCTGGTGCTGATCTTTGCGATGTTGTTCATGGCCTTCGGTTCGGCCAGGGATGCGGTCATCGTGTTCAGCGGTGTGCCGCTGGCGCTGACTGGCGGGGTGATCGCGCTGGCCTTGCGTGGCATCCCCCTGTCCATTTCGGCCGGCGTCGGTTTCATTGCGCTGTCGGGCGTGGCAGTGCTCAACGGGCTGGTGATGATTGCCTTCATCGCCACGCTCCGGGCCGAAGGCAGCCGCCTGGACGAGGCCATCGTCGAAGGTGCGCTGGGCCGGCTGCGTCCGGTGCTGATGACTGCGCTGGTCGCCTCGCTGGGCTTCGTGCCGATGGCACTCAACGTGGGGGCCGGGTCGGAAGTGCAGCGGCCATTGGCGACCGTGGTGATAGGCGGAATTATTTCCTCCACCTTGCTCACCTTGCTGGTGTTGCCGGTGCTGTACCGCTGGCTGCACAAGGACAACGGGCCGCTCGGGCCGAAGTCCCCCGAGCCTGCGCGCCATGGCGCCTGACGCACCGCCAGGCACGATCGGCCAGCTCTGCACCGGGCCTCTTCGGGCGCGTGGTTGGGCGTTCTTGCAGCAGTGTCGCATTGGCCGTGATCGCTTTTGCACCTGTGCATGCACATATCGAAGCCTGATTCATTCGCAACATCGCCAGGAACCCAGGACACTTTTCCCATGACAAAGCCTTTGCGTATCGACATACCCCTACTCCTGCCCGAGGTCAGTGACGCTGCCGATCTCTGCGTTGAGCGACTGCTCGCGGAGCTGAGCGGGCGGGATGGCGTGGAGAAAGTCCATGTTGTGCCAGCGACCGGGTCCAGGCCGGCGCAACTGTGCATCCACTTCAATCAATCCGTGCTTTCGCTCGCCCGCATTCGCCAGCTCGTCAACGCAGCCGGTGCAAAAGTCGCCGATCAGTACGGGCATGCGGCTTGGACAGTCGAGGTCACCCACGCCAGGCGCGCGCGTACCTTGGCCGATCTGATGCGAACGATGCCCGGGGTTCTGGAAGCGAACGTCAGCGCCAGCGGCGCGGCAAGCATAGAGTTCGATCGATTGGTCACGTCGGAACAGCAGATCAAGCGCGAGCTGGAGCGGCGAAGCAGCGCCGGCGAGGCAGAATGGTCGGGAAATGCGGGGCATCAGGGTCACGGTCACGCGCCGGGTAAGCATGATGAAGCCGAAGTCGGTCACTCCCATGGTGATGGCGGTTTCTGGTCCGGCATGGAATTGCGCTTCGCGCTGGCATGCGGCGCGCTCTTGCTGCTGGGATTCCTGTTCGAACAATTCCCCGCCACGCTCACGTGGGTACCGCCCGCCGCCTACATGGCCGCATACGTTTTCGGCGGCTGGTTCACACTACGCGAAGCGATCGACAACCTGCGCTTGAAGCGCTTCGAGATTGACACCTTGATGCTCGTGGCCGCGGCAGGCGCGGCCGCTCTCGGCGCGTGGGCCGAGGGCGCCTTGCTGCTGTTCCTCTTCAGCCTCGGGCATGCGCTCGAGCACTATGCGATGGGCCGAGCCAAGCGGGCGATCGACGCGTTGGCAGAACTTGCACCGCGCGTGGCGACGGTGAGGCGCGGCGAGGAGCTTGTCGAGATCCCGGTCGGGGACCTCGCGCTGGGTGACGTTATCGTAGTAAAGCCCAACTCACGTTTGGCGGCGGACGGCTTTGTCGTGGAGGGTGACAGCAGCATCGACCAAGCGCCGGTGACGGGCGAAAGCATGCCGGTCGACAAGCGCGCAGTGGTCGACGCGGCAATGGCCCGCGCCAATCCCGAGGGCATCGAGTCGGTGCATCGCGTGTTTGCCGGAACCATCAATGGCAGCGGCGCAATCGAGATTGAGGTCACGCGCAAATCCACTGACAGCGTATTGTCCAAAGTGGTGCGTATGGTCAGCGAGGCCGAGACCGAGCAGTCGCCGACCCAGCGCTTCACCGATCGCTTCGAGCGCATCTTCGTGCCTGCCGTGCTGGTGCTGGTCGGGCTGTTGCTGTTTGCCTGGGTCATAGTAGACGAGCCTTTCAGAGACAGCTTTTATCGCGCGATGGCCGTGCTGGTAGCTGCGAGCCCATGTGCGCTGGCCATCGCAACCCCAAGTGCAGTCCTGTCCGGCATCGCACGGGCGGCGCGCGGCGGTGTGCTGATCAAGGGCGGCGGTCCGCTCGAGAACCTGGGTTCCCTGACGGCAATCGCGTTCGACAAGACGGGTACGTTAACCGAGGGCAAGCCGCGCATCACCGACGTGATTCCGGCCGAAGGCGTCGACGAAGCGGAGTTGCTGCGTGTCGCGGTCGCGGTCGAAAGCCTCAGCGACCATCCGCTTGCCCGTGCGATCGCGGTCGACGGTCGCGAGCGGCTGGGTCAGGCGGATATTCCACGCGCTTTTGACCTTGAAAACCTGATCGGGCGAGGAGTCAAAGCCACGCTGGATGCGGAAACCGTGTTGATCGGTAAAGCCGAAATGTTCGGTGTCGAAGGCGTCGCTGCGCTGTCGCCAACGATGGCGCAAGCCATCGCGACCCTGCGCGAAGGTGGCCGCACGACCATGATCGTGCGTCGCGGTGAGCAGGATCTGGGGGCCATCGGACTGATGGACACGCCGCGCAAATCTGCTAAGGCCGCGCTCGCAAGCCTGCGTGCCATGGGAATTCGTCGGATGATCATGATCTCCGGCGACCATCAGAAGGTCGCTGAAGCGATCGCCGAAGAGGTCGGGCTGGATGAGGCTTGGGGCGACCTGATGCCGCAGGACAAGGTCGAGGCCATCAAGAAGCTGCGTGCCGAGGCGAAGGTGGCCATGGTGGGCGATGGCGTCAACGATGCGCCCGCAATGGCCAGCGCCACCGTCGGGGTGGTGATGGGCGCCGCAGGCTCTGACGTTGCCATGGAAACGGCGGACGTCGCGTTGATGGCGGATGACCTGTCGAACCTTCCATTCGCTGTCGGCCTGAGTCGTCGCACCCGCTCTGTGATTCTGCAAAACGTGTACGTCAGCCTAGGAGTCGTAGCCGTGCTGGTTCCGGCCACGATCTTCGGTCTAGGCATCGGTGCAGCGGTAGCCGTGCACGAAGGATCTACCCTGCTGGTGGTCTTCAACGCTCTGCGACTGCTTGCGTACCCGGAGCCTAACCGTCAGCCGCTTTCCGGCACCTCCCCGGCGGCCGTGTGATTGACTCCTATTCAGGTGGTTTTACGGTGTGGGCCGGCGCGCTCGAATTGTGCAATTCATCAAGGCCGGCACTGCAGCGCAGCTTCGGCACCACGGAGAGACGGTAAGATGAGTGAGAAGCAGCTGGAAATATGCACCCGAGCCAGCGGCGCATCCTGTGGATCGTCCTTGCGCTCAACGTGACTCTTGCAGTGGCGTTCGGGATCACCGGCTTCAGTGCCTACGTAGCGCGCTGATCGCCAACGGTGTCGACAATGCCTCCGACAGCATCGTCTATGTCATCACCCTGTTGGCGTTGAGTCGCCCACCGGTATGGAAGCGGGTCGCGGCGCGAAGCTCAGGCGGTCTGTTGGTCCTGTTTTCCGCCGGAGTGCTGTTCGACGTGGTTCGTCGGTTCCTGG
>JBDSUI010000008.1:0-2547 GCA_039927795.1 Pseudoxanthomonas sp. | reverse complement strand
GCCTTGGGCACGTTGCTGTACCAGAGCTGCGACAGCGCATCACCCTGCAGCGCCGCACGCAGGCCCGGCGCGTGCTCCCGCACCAGCGGCTCTAGCGAGACATGCGCGCCGACCAGACACGGCGCCTGCCAGTGCCCGGCAAGAGTCGCAGCACTCACGTTGCTTCGATCAGGGTCGGCAGGCGGGTGCCGCAATGCGCCACACAGCGTTCGATGGCGGAAAAGGTTTCTATCCCGTACCAGAACACTTTCCAGTTCTCCTGTTTGTAGCAGCCATCGGACTCTGCGTAATAGAAGATGTTGACCGGGTTGCTATGACGCGAACGCCAGAACAACTCCGGATTTTCATCTCGCATCACATGCCATACCGCACGGCCCAGGCCTTCACCCTGCGCGTCATCCAGCACTGCGAACTTGTCCAGGTAGGCGAAGCCTTCCTCCCGCGTCAGGATCAGCGCGGTCCGGTAGTTTTCGCTGATATAGATGCGATACGGAATGGTGTTCTCGAAATAGTTGGCGACCAGCTTTTTGGAGAAACTCGATTCGATCAGCTCACGCATGCGCGCCTGGTCTACCCCCGCCCATGAATCGAAGCGCAACACACGCTCGCCGCGGCGCACCAGCGTGCCCGAACCCTTGTGGGTGAACAGCTCCTTGGCCAGTTCCGCCGGCTTGGTGATCGAGACCGAAGAGGTCAGCGGCAACCGGTCCAGCAAATCCTTGATCTGCTCGATCTTCACCCGCATGCCGCCGTTGATCCACGGCTGCGCCATCAGCTCGTCGTACTCGGTGGACAGGTTGATCGAGTCAATGACGGCCCCCCGGTCGTCCAGCAGGCCGCCGGTACCGGTCAGGAAAATGATTTTGTACGGCTGTAGCACCTGCACCAGCTCGTTGGCGGCGAAGTCGGCATTTATGTTCAGGATCTGCCCGCCGACGGTTTCACCCAGGCTGGCGATCACCGGAATGGAACCGGCCCTGAGGCTGGATTCGATCGGCGACTGGTTGATCCGCACCACGTCACCGACCAGGCCATACGTCGGCTGATCCTTGTACTCGGCTTCAAATACGCCCGAAACGATTGACGTGGCGCGCGCGCCGGATTCCTGCAGGGCTTCCACCAGGGCGAGGTTCTGCTGCAGGAACACCTTGCGCACGATGGCCAGCACTTCCGGCGTGGTCACCCGCAGTCCATTGACGGTCTGCTTGCTGATGCCGGCGGCCGCCATCTCCTGGTCAAGCTGCGGGCCGGCGCCGTGTACCACGATAGGCGTCAGCCCGACTTCCTGCAGGAACGACAGCGACGAAGTCAGTGCATCCAGGTCATCGCGCAGCACCGCGCCGCCGACCTTCACAACGGCGAAGCGCTTGGCGTCCAGCTGCGAGAAACGCTTGACGTACTGCGAGATCTCTTTGGCGCTGGCCATGCTGGAAAGCAGGCGGATGATGGTCTGGCGGGTTTGCTTGTGCGATTCCATGTTTCAGCGGGTTCCGAAAATGCGCTGCACCGTGTCGGCGTAGGCTTGCAGTTGTTGCAGTGATACCCATTCGTCGGCGGTGTGCGCCTGGGCGATGTCGCCGGGGCCATAGACCAGCGCGGTCAGGCCGGCCGCCGAAAAGAGCGAGGCTTCGGTCCAGAAATCCACCGCGTTGCCGACCGGCAGTTCAAGTTCGTCAGCCAGATCGCGTGCGGCCAATCGACGCTCTTCGGCGCGGGCCACATCGCCAGAAGGCAGTGACGGACCGCGAAAGGTTTCCTCATAGTCGACCGGAACGCGCTCAGCGGGCGCGCCCCGCCCGACGACCTCGCCGCCGGCAAGATCCCGAAACTGCGCATGCAGCACGTCCATGTCCTGCGAAGGCAGCGGCCGGAAACCGAACCGCACTTCGGCGCTAGGCGCGATCATGTTGGCCTTGATGCCGCCTTCCACACGGCCGATATTGAAGCGCAGGCCGGTCAGCCCGCCAAAGCGAAGATGGTCCTGCGACTGCACGAAATCCAGCGCATCGGTGCCCCAGCGCATGGCCTTGTGCACGGCGCTCAATGACAGCGCATTTTCCGCCGACGCATGCCCAGCCTGGCCCTTGAAGCCCACGCGGACCGCGCTGATACCACGGTGGGCCAGCACGGCCTGGCCCTGGGTCGGCTCGGCAATGATCGCTTCGGTGAAGCCATGATCGCGGGCAAGAAACGCGGCGATACAGCGCGGATCATTGGCTTCCTCATCACTGCTGAACAGGAATGCGGCATCACCCTGGGTGACCTGCGCGGCGGCGATCAAGGCCGCCGCAGCGCCCTTGATGTCGCAGGCGCCCAGGCCAATGGCGCGGTCGGCGGTCACCCGCAGCTTCAGCGGATCTGCCGTCCACGCTGGCGACGACGGCACGGTGTCCAGATGCACGTTGAAGATGCGCTTCGGATTGCCGCGCACCGCCAACAACGACACCGCGCCGGCGCCATGGTCGACCACTTCGATCCGGAACCCCGGCAACTGCGCGCGGATGTAGTCGAAGATGCCTCCGGTGGTGATGGCGCGCGGCGGGTTGC
>JBDSUI010000007.1:0-6791 GCA_039927795.1 Pseudoxanthomonas sp. | reverse complement strand
TCGCAGCAGGCGGCGTTCTTCGTCTCGTTGAAGGAACTGCCGGACAACCGCTTCGGCACGCAATCGGAAATCTACTGGGACGACAGCTTCCTCAACACCCAGGTTGGCGCCGTCACACGCGGCACCTACACGTTGAAGATCGTCGACCCGATCCTGTTCGTGAAGCACTTCGTGCCGGCCAGTTACCTGCAGCCGGGTCAGGTCTTCGACTTCACCGATATGGACAATGCCGCCGCCAGCCAGCTGTTCAACGAAGTCGTGGGTTCGCTGGCGCCAGCCTTCAGCCTGTACAGCAACGATCCGGCCAAGGGCAACCGCATCACCAAGCTGCAGCAGGACTCGCTTGGGTTTGCCCAGAGCCTGTCGGCGGCGGTGGAGAGCGGCTACCAGTGGAAATCCGAACGCGGCCTGGCCATTGTCAAGACCGCCATCGTCTCGATTGAATACGACGCCAACACCCGCGAGCTGCTCAAGACGGTGCAGCGCGCCGACGCGCTGGCCGGTTCGCGCGGCAACTCCAACCTGCAGGCCAGCGTCGCCCAAGGCATCCAGTCGGCCGGCGAGAACGGTGGCGCTGCTGGCCTGGTGGGCGTGGGCATGGCCTCGGGCATGCTGGGCGGCATTGGCAACCTGCAACAGCCCGTGGCGCCCGCTGCACCGGCTGCTGAAGATCCGGTGGCCAAGCTGAAGAAGGCCAAGGAGATGCTGGACCTTGACCTGATCACGCAGGACGACTACGACGCGTTGAAAGCCAAGGCGCTGGGACTGTAATCGGCGGACCGCGCAATCACCATGCCGAACGCCAATACGCCGCCGCCGCTGCCAGATGCCAACGGCCCCGGCTCACCCCGGGACGTGCCGCCGCTGCCCGGCAGCCAGCCCATGGACACCTCTGCGCTGCCTGAGGCCATCCGCGAGGAACTTGAGGCGCCCGATCCGGTCGCCATCGATACGTCCGCCGCAGAGCTCAAGGACGGCCTCAACCGCTGCCCGAAATGCGGCGCAACCGATATCCGGCACAAGCCCGGCAGCGACCTGCTGGTGTGTCTCTATTGCCGTAATGAGTGGGAAGGCGCACGGGTCGAGGAGGAATTCGGCTTCGGCGTGGGCATTGGCGAGCTGAAGGGCACGATTATCGCCTCCGGTGCGCGCGACATTGCCGCCGAGATTGCCAGCCTGATGAGTTTCAAGTGCAGCGGCTGCGGCGCCGAGGTGACGGTCAATACTGAAAACGCGATGACGGCGCGCTGCCACTGGTGCCGGCATGTACTGGGCGTCAACGAGCAGGTGGCCAATGGCGCGGTGCCCGACGCGGTGCTGCCTTTCCATATCAAAAAGGATGATGCAGTGGCACGCATCCGCCAGTTTGTGGACAAGCGCCGACTGTTCGCGCTGAAGGCGTTCAAGGACGAGTTCACTCCCGAGAACGTGGTCGGCGTCTACCTTCCCTACATGATCGTCGACGGCAACGTCAGCGTGGACGTTGCCGGCCAGGGTGAGATTGAAACCCGCAGTTACACGCGTGGCACCGGCGACAAGAAAAAGACCTATTACGATGCCGACGTGTACCAGGTGCAACGCCACGTGGATTTCACCATCAATGACCTGCCGCTGGAATCTTCAACGCAGCGCGGCAACCTGGATACGGGCGCCAACACCAACAACATCATCAACACCATCCTTCCCTTCGACACCCAGAACGCGGTGAAATGGAATGCGTCCTACCTGAGTGGCTTTACCTCGGAAAAGCGCGACAGCGACGTGGAGCATCTGCGGCCCCGGCTGGAGGACCAGTTGCTGTCGGTCGGTCGTGC
The DNA here is from genome assembly GCA_039927795.1 of Pseudoxanthomonas sp. Classification (GTDB taxonomy): domain Bacteria; phylum Pseudomonadota; class Gammaproteobacteria; order Xanthomonadales; family Xanthomonadaceae; genus Pseudoxanthomonas_A. The sequence continues at coordinate 4,977 of JBDSUI010000007.1, read as the reverse complement.
GCAGCTTGAAAATTCGGTACAGCGTTACGATCGCGGCGTGCGCTGGGAGCAGGAACGCCTGCGCGTTCACGGCACCCGCTGGGTCGCCATGTACCTGCCGGTCTGGCTGTATTCCTACCACCAGCCGGGCGCCAAGGGCGGCATGCTGCATTACATCGCGGTCAACGGTCGCACCGGCGAGACCATGGGTAGCGTGCCGGTGCAGCAGTGGAAACTGCTGGGGGCTGCACTGACGGTGGGCACCTTCCTGGAAGGCATTGCCCTGTGGATCATGGTGGCCACCTCATGAGCGACGACAATGGTCTTTGGCTGCTAGCGATCGGGCCGGCCGGCGCCACCGCGCTGTATTGGGCCCTGTACCGCTATTACCGCAATACCGACAAATCGCACGCCTTTGAGCGGGAAACCGCCGTCGAAGCCCAACCGGTAACCGGCTCGGACGAAAAAATAGACGAGGTCAACGGCACCCAGGCAACCCGCATCCCGGGTAATAACGTAAGTGCGTATCGCACGCGCGTGCAGCGCATGGGGGACGACGCCGGATAGCGGCGCCGCCCGTGCCGGCCGGTGCCCACGGTAGCCCGGGAGTTCGTTCGTCACTTCCAGGCACTTGCTGCTGCCAGTCGCCGTGCCGCGCCTCATTTCGCACTGTCTTTACCGCTGCAGGCCGATGCTTCGACCTGCCGCGACCGGCGCATGAGGAGAGTTTCTGATGATTTCGATGGTCGGACGGGCCAGTTCCCGCGCAATCCACCCCTTCCATGCGGCCATGCTCGCCGGCACCGTGCCGCTGTTCCTGGGCACCCTGCTGGCCGACTACGCCTACTGGTCCAGCTTCCAGATCGACTGGAGCAACTTCGCTTCGTGGCTGATCGTCGGCGCGCTGGTGTTTGGCGCCATCGCTTTGCTGTGCGCGCTCATCGACATGTTCCGAGGTCGTGGTTCGCTGTTCTACACCGTGGTACTGGCGGCGACCTGGGTGCTCGGCTTCTGCAATGCGCTGATCCATGCCAAGGACGCCTGGGCCATCATGCCTGCCGCGCTGGTCCTGTCGGTGCTCACGGCGGTGCTGGCCTGCGTGGCAACGTGGATCGGGTTTTCCAGCCTGCGTGCGGGAGCGGCGACATGAACCGGTACCGTCTGACTGCCTGCATGGCACTTGCTGGCTCGGCCTTGCTGGTCGGCTGCAGCGGCAACGCACCTGCGCTGGACCAGTACGGCAACGCCCCGCCACTGCCGCCGCAGGAACGCGGCCTGTTGCCGAAGATGACGATCGCCGAACCGGCGCTGTGGGCCGGCAGGAAGCCGACCGTACCGCAGGGTTACACCATCACCGCGATTGCTACCGACCTGGCGATTCCGCGACAGATGCTGGTGCTGCCCAATGGCGACATCCTGGTGGCCGAAGGTCGTGGCGGCAGCGCGCCGAAACTGAAGCCCAAGGATGTCATTGCCGGTTACATCAAGGGCAAGGGCACCAGCCCGGTCAAGGGCGGCAATCGCCTGACCCTGCTGCGCGATGCCGATGGCGATGGCCGTTATGAACTGAAGACCGTATTCGCCGACAAGCTCAACGCGCCCTATGGTCTGGCGCTGGTCGGCAGCAAGCTGTACGTGGCCAACCAGGACGCGCTGGTGCGATTTACCTATAGCGAGGGCCAGACCACTGCCAGTGGCGCGCCGGTTACGGTCACCGACCTGCCTTCGGCCATCAACCACCACTGGACCAAGTCGCTGGCGGCCAGTGCAGACGGGCGCCTGCTGTATGTCGGCATCGGTTCCAACAGCAACATCACCGAGCGCGGCATGACCGCCGAAGTCGACCGCGCACAGGTTTGGCAGGTGGACGCGGCGACCGGTGCGCACAAGGTCTATGCCACCGGCCTGCGCAACCCCACCGCACTTGCCATCCAGCCCGGCTCCGGCCAGGTGTGGGCCGTGGTCAACGAGCGTGACGAGCTGGGCCCGAACCTGGTGCCCGATTACCTGACCTCGGTCCGCGAAGGTGCTTTTTACGGCTGGCCATACAGTTACTACGGCCAGCACGTGGACCCGCGCGTGCGCCCGCAGGATCCGGCCAAGGTCGCGGCTGCGGTTTCACCGGATTACAGCCTGGGCTCGCACGTCGCCGCACTTGGCTTGGCGTTCTCGACCCCGGCAATGGGCACCGCGTTTGCGGACGGCGTATTCGTGGGCGAGCACGGCAGCTGGAACCGCAATCCCCCGGCCGGTTACAAGGTGGTGTTCGTTCCGTTCCGCAACGGCCGTCCGGCCGGGGTTCCGATCGACTTCGTGTCCGGCTTCCGCGGTGAGGATGGCCTGACCCGTGGTCGCCCGGTCGGCGTGACGGTCGACCCACGCGGCGCCCTGATCGTCGCCGATGATCTGTCCAACACCATCTGGCGGGTGACGCCATCGGTGGCCTTGCCAACTGTGGCGACACCTGCTGCAGTCGTCCAACCCGCACCCGCACCCGCACCCGTACGGTAGGCCAGGCGCTGCAGCAAGCCGCGTTGTGCCCCTCGCGCAGCGCCAGTGCGGATCGGTTGGACCGGGCGTGCTCGACATCAGGTCAATATCGAATCATCTCCGGATCAACACCAGATCAACACCGGGCCAGCCTGAGCGCTGGCCCCCACGTTTACACTGGGCCCCGCTCCTGCTGACCCATTGCGCCCATGCAGTTTGAACAGATTCTGATTCTTGTCATTCTTGCGGCGACCATCGGGATGTTTCTGTGGGGGCGCTGGCGCCACGACATGATTGCGCTGGCCGCGCTGCTGGCCTGCGTGCTGGCCGGGCTGGTGCCGGCGGCGCAATCGTTTGCCGGCTTCGGGCATCCGGCGGTGATCACGGTGGGCTGCGTGCTTATCCTCAGTCGCGGTCTGCAGAATTCCGGGGTAGTCGACCTGCTGGTGCGCGTGGTCTTGCCTGCCAGGTCCGGACCGACCCTGGCCATTGCCTCGCTGACGGCGCTGGGCGCGCTGCTGTCTGCTTTCATGAACAATATCGGCGCGCTGGCCCTGCTGATGCCGATCGCCATCCAGATTGCACGCAAGCAGAATCTCAGTGCCGGCCAGGTGCTGATGCCGCTGGCGTTCGGCTCGATCCTTGGCGGCATGACCACGCTGATCGGTACGCCGCCCAATCTGATTGTGTCGGGCTTTCGCGAGAAGGCCGCGATGGGCACGTTCGACATGTTCGATTTCTCACGCGTCGGTCTGCCGGTGGCGGTGTCGTGCGTGCTGCTGATCGCCCTGGGCGGCTGGAAACTGGTGCCGGCGCGCAAGAATGCAGGTGCCGGTGGCTTCGACCCCGGCGTCTACCTTACCGAGGTGCGTGTTCCCCAAGGTGCCAAAGCCGTTGGCATGACCTTGCGACAGATGGAAGTGTTGCTGGATGAATTCAGTGCCCAGGTTGTCGGCATGGTCCACGCGGAATTCCGCGTACATGCGCCCAACCCGTCGCGCGTGGTGCTGGCCGGTGACATCCTGGTGCTTGAAGCCGACGCCGGCGCCCTGGCAGGGATCCTCGCCAGCCTGGGGCTGGTGCTGGAAGAAGAAGTATTTGCAGCCCGGGCAGTGGATGGTGCGCCTGCCGACAACGTGGCAACAGCGAAGCGGGTTGCCAGCACGGCGCCTGCGGCAGCAGTTGATGCGGGGTCGGAGCCGTCCCGCAGCGCAGTGGATCCCGATCCGGTGGCGCGGACTCCGCATTCGGACATCGTCCTGCAGGAAATCGCCGTACTGCCCGGCTCCAGCCTGGCCGGACGTTCGTCCATCGATCTGGCCCTGCGCACCCGCTTCAGCATCAACGTGCTGGCCATTGCCCGCGAAGGACACCGGTCCACGAAGCGGCTGCGTTCGCGCGTGTTCCAGCCCGGCGACCTGTTGCTGGTGCAGGGCACCCTGGATTCAATCAGTGCCTTCGCTGCGCAGTTTGGTGGCGTGCCACTTGCACCGCGCGAGCTGCGCATGCCAGACCGGCGCAACGCGATTGCGGCCACCGCAATATTGGTGCTGTCCGTAGCCACTGCGGCCCTCGGGCTTATACCGGCGCCCATTGCGTTTGCGCTGGGCGTGCTGGCGTCGATGGTATTCAACACGGTGCCGGCACGCGAGATCTATACGGTTATTGACTGGCCGGTGATCGTATTGCTGGGCGCGCTGATTCCGGTAGCCGGCGCCATGGAGGCCACCGGCACGGCCGAACTGCTGGCCAGCTGGCTGCTTGACCACGTGGCCCAGGGCAACCCGATCATCGGCCTGGCTCTGGTGATGGTGGTTACGATGACCTTGTCGGATGTCATGAACAATGCAGCGACGGCGGCCGTGATGTGCCCGGTCGCCATCGGTGCGGCCAGCACGCTTGGGGTCAGTGCCGATCCGTTCCTGATGGCGGTGGCCATCGGTGCATCGTGCGCCTTCCTCACTCCCATCGGCCACCAGAACAACACGCTGATCCTGGGCCCGGGTGGTTTCCGTTTTGGCGACTACTGGCGACTGGGCCTGCCGGTGCAACTGCTGGTGATGGTGGTGGCACTGCCACTGCTATTGCGGATGTGGCCGCTGTAGGCAGCCGACTGCTGGCAAGGTATCCGTGTTCCAGGACTCCATTGCCTTCTGCGTGATGCATGAGCCGCTGGCTTGATCGAACCGGCCCCGGGCAGACGCGGCCGACCTTTGGTTCACTGGACCCGCTACCAATGCGGGGTCGTTAGACTCGGACGCCAAAGAGCGTCGCCGTAGCGCCGACGAAGTTGTATTTTTTTAGTGGAGTTCCTGCATGACCCGTCCCAACGCGCCCGCCGGGCGCCTGTTTGTTGTCGCCGCTGTGCTTGAAGGTTTCACCTGGATCGGACTGCTGATTGGCATGTGGTTCAAGTACGGTGCTGGCACCACCGATCTGGGCGTCAGGATCTTCGGCCCACTGCATGGCGCCGCGTTTGTGTTCTACGTGGCAGTAACCGCGCTTTCG
>JBDSUI010000006.1:0-6080 GCA_039927795.1 Pseudoxanthomonas sp. | reverse complement strand
TGCAGCACCGCATTGGCGTGGACCATTTCCGTGTACAGCCGCGCATGCGGAGCCAGCAGCCGGTGGAACACCCGGCAGTGGCTGTCGGTCCAGTCCATCATCGGGGCCACGGATAATTTCAGTTCGTCGTAGTTCAAGTACTTGTCCAGTTGCGGCAACGCGGGGCCCAGGGGGCTGCAGGCGCACCAGAATACGCTTGAAATAGCCTGGGTTGGCCGTCGTGTCAGCGCATATGCCGATAGATGGAACCTGCACTGGCGCGCGCCGTTTTCAATCAGCGCGTGCGGGTCAAGCCCTACGGGCCGCCGCTGGTCCGCCAATCCTGCACTTTTCCGTGCGGTATGCGCGCGGCATCCGTATCGACGTGGACTTGTAGTGGAGCGGCTCTGACCCATCAATCCGGGTGGCGCTTATGACGCGCGATAAGCAGTGATGCGCAGCGGGTTAGCCGCAAGCGCAGTGAGGCGGCTGGATCCGCGTTGATGAAAAGAGCGACGAGAATGCAAACCGCAGCAAGCGTCACCAAATGATTCGCGCATGGCTTTTGATAGCGGAGCTTTCAGCGCGATGCGGCGCGCAGGCCTTGCGTCTGCTCCGGTCGAGAAATGTCGATATGTTAAGATTGCCCTGAAAACCGGGCTCAGCGCCGGCATCGTCTTGATCAGCGCGACGTTTCAACCAGCGCGCGCAGGCACTCCAGGGGCAGCAAACATGCGTTGGCGTCCCGCCAATTTTCCGCTGCTACCGAGGAACTAAAACACCGCTCGTGCGAGGTCCGATCTTCTCCGTTTTCGCGTTGCTGTCGAGCGTAGCGCTGCTGCTGGCCGGCAATGGTTTGCTCAGCATCCTGCTGGTGGTGCGTGCGGGCGCCGAAGGCTTCGGGCATCTGGGTACCGGCATGATCATGTCCGGTTATTTCGTCGGCTTCATCATGGGTACTTCAGGATCGCCGTGGCTTATACGGCGCATCGGACACATCCGAGCGTTTTCGGTGCTGGCGACTCTGGCAGCCGTGGCCGCGTTGCTGTATCCAATATGGAACCTGCAACCGGTGTGGATAGGTCTGCGCATCCTTACTGGTATCGCCCTGGCCGGTTTGTGCACGGTGATTGAAAGCTGGTTGAACACCCAGGCCGAGCCGGCCCAGCGCAGCCGCGTGTTTGCCGCCTACATGGTGGTCAGCCTTGGGGCCCTGGCTGTGGGTCAGTTGCTGTTGAATACCCAGGCGGCGGGCGGCTTTGTACTTTTCAGCATGGTCGCGATCATGGTTTCGCTGGCGGCCTTACCCGTGGCCTGCACGCAACTGCAGCAACCGGCGCTGCATGTCGGGCCATCAATGCGCCTGGACCAGGTGATCAAGCTGGTGCCGGGCGCCGCGATTGGCGCCTTGTTGGCCGGAGTCGTGCTGGGTGCTTTCTGGAGTCTGGGTCCAGCCTACGCGTCCAGCGTCGGCCTGACCCGGATCCAGGTGTCGGCGTTCATGAGCATCACCATCCTGGGCGGCGCAGTGATGCAGTTTCCCATTGGGCGCTTGTCTGACCGCCATGACCGCCGCACCGCGCTGGCGCTGGTCAGCAGCGTGGGTGCAACGTTGGCCCTGTTCGCCAGCTTGATGCCGGCGCTGGATACGCCTGGACTGTATGTGCTGTTCTTCATGATCGGTGGCGTGGCATTTGCGTTGTACCCACTGTGCGTGGCCCACCTGCTGGATCACCTTCCACCCAATGCCGTGCTGGCGGGATGCAGCGCATTGCTGCTCTTGAACGGACTGGGTGCCGCCATCGGTCCCTTGCTGGCCGGCGCAGCCATGCAGCAACAGGGTGCAACCGCGCTGCCGATGCTGTTTGCAGTGGCTTTGTTTTTGCTAGCGCTGGTGACCGGCAGCCGCCGATTGTTGCGCGCACGAACGCTGCTGCATCCAGCCCGCTTCCACCCGATGCTACGGACCACTCCTGTGGCCCTGGAGCTTTTACCAGAGATCAACGAACCACCTATCACCAAGGACGTGCACCATGACCCGAAATAATCCCCTGCAAACCCTGCTGTTGGCGACCGATCTGGATGGGACGTTCCTTGCGGGCAGTCTGAGTGATCGCCGCCAACTGTACCGGCTGATCGAAACCCATCCGGGTGTGCGAACGGCTTGGGTGACCGGCCGCGGGGTGGAGTCAGTGCTGCCCCTGCTGTCGGACCCGTTGATGCCAATGCCCGACTATCTGATCTGCGACGTTGGCGCCACGGTGCTTTCCTGCGCCGACATGCAGGCGTTGCAGCCACTGCAGTCGGAAATTGAGTCACGCTGGCCTGGCGAACAGGTAGTGGTTGAATCGATGAGCCAGTTCGAGCCCTTGATACGGCAGGACGTGCCGCAACAACGGCGCTGTTCCTACTACTGCAATCCCGAAGATCTTCGGCGCCTGCGACCCGCCATCGAAGCCCAGGCGCGGCGCCTGGACTGCGACGTGCTTTATTCGGCCGACCGCTACCTGGACATCCTGCCCCGCGGCACCAACAAGGGCAGCGCATTGCTGGCGCTGACCGCGCAGCTGGGCATCGAGCCAACGCAGGTGCTGGTGGCTGGAGACACTTTGAATGACCTGTCCATGTACGGCATCGGCTTCAAGGGCGTGTGCGTGGGCAAGTCCGAGCTTGCCTTGCTGACCGCGACCCAGGACATGGACGAATTGCTGCATGCCGAACGCGCGGGTTGCGGCGGCATCCTGGCGGCGCTGCGCCATTTCGATTTCCTCGACGAAGCCAGCACCGGCCCAGAGCATGCGCCGGTGATGGACCCGGGCAAGGCGGACCTGGTGATGGTCTATCACCGCCTTCCCTACGAAGAACACCTGGACGATGGCAAGGTCCTGCGCCGCAGCCATAGCTCCCCCAACGGCATCATCCCCAGCCTGCTCAGCTTCTTCGGCGAAGGCCATCCCGGATCATGGGTGGCATGGAGCATGGCCGAAACCGGGGACGAGCCGTTCACAGTGCACACCGCCGTCGACGCCGAGCGCTATCCGCAATTGACCGCTGCGCGCGTGCCACTGACGAAGGCGCAGGTGGATGTGTTCTACAAGCGTTTTTCGAAGGAGGCGTTCTGGCCCATCATCAATACCTTCTGGGAACGGGCCCGCTTCGACGAAAGCGACTGGCAGGTATTCAAGCAGGTGAACAGGTTGTTTGCCGAGGCGACCGCCGCCGAAGCGGCGTGGGGCGCCACGGTATGGCTGCATGACTACAACCTGTGGATGGTGCCCTCGACCCTGCGCGAGCTTCGTCCCGACCTGAACATCTGCTTCTTCCACCACACCCATTTCCCGGCCGGCGATATCTTCAACATCATCCCGTGGCGGCGCGAAATCCTTGGCAGCCTCATGGCGTGTGATTACATCGGGTTCCAGATTCCACGCCATGTCGAGAACTTTGTTGACACTTTGCGCGGCGCAGTGCCGGTGGAAGTGGTGTCGCGGGTCTCATGCGCGCCCCGCTTCCTGACCTACGGTTGCTGTGTAGGCCTGGACAGCATGCCCACCGGGATTCGCGCCCATGACCGCACTATCCGCCTGGGCGCGCACCCGATAGGCACCGATGTCGCACGTATAGGCGAGGTGGTGAACTCGGCGTCCGTGCGCGAGCACGCCGCGGCCATTCGCGCGGAAATCGGCGAACGCAAGCTGGTGCTGTCGATCGAGCGCCTTGATTATGGCAAGGGAATACTTGAAAAACTGACGGCCTTCGAGCAGCTGCTTGAGCGTCAGCCGGACCTGCACGGCAAGGTCACACTGGTGCTGGTCTGTGTTCCCGCCGCCAAAGAGATGACTGTGTATCGGCAGCTGGAGGCAGAAATAGAACGCGCGGTCGGCCGCATCAATGGCAAGTTGTCGCGCCTGGACTGGACCCCGGCGCGCTTCTTCTCCCGCGCCCTGCCCTTCGATTCGGTGGTGGCCCATTACGCGGCCGCTGACGTGATGTGGATTACCCCGCTGCGCGATGGCATGAACCTGGTTGCAAAGGAGTTCATCGCCACCCAGGGCCACACCGGCGGCAAGGGCGTGCTGGTGCTGTCCGAGTTCGCCGGCGCTGCCGCCGAATTGAAAGGCGCGCTGCTGACCAATCCGCACGACAGCGAGGAAATGATTTCGACCCTGCGCCTGGCGTTACACATGGGCGAGTCGGAGCGCGAGGACCGCCAGCGCACCTTGTTTGAAATCGTCAGTCACTACGACCTGTCGCGCTGGGGCCAGGATTTCCTGGCTGCCGCCCGCGAGGTCAGCGATACCAATGCCACCCAGGCCGCGATTGCCGCGTTGGGCGCGCCCATGCAGACGGTCGACGCCTGAAAAGTGGATGGCAGTTTCAGCTGGCCCGGCTGGCGGAGCTTCGGAACTTGCTACCGGCATCGCCACCTGCATCGGCGCTGGCAGGCGCTGCGCATTGCCCCGGCGCACGCTGCGGCGTGGCCCAAGCCTAGGACATGACCAGGCACCTGCTTTCGCTTGCAGTCGAAGTTCCGCTTGGCAGCGGGAATGGCAAATGGAGCCCTGCCGAGGAATGACTACGAGCGCGACCAGTAGCGATTACACGATTCACTGATACCTGGCTTCCACACGGGGGCGGCGGCTTCGGGGCTGATTGTTGCTCTCTGCACCAGCACAGTCATGGCGAGGCGCAGTACAGGTGCTGCTTAAGACACCGCATCGCGCTCGTGCCACTGCCTGGCCGGTAGCGAAGACCGTCCGTTGAGTCCGTGGAGGCGCGGGCCGGGACCCGCAGTGCCGCGCCCTGTCCGGACATGGTCTTGGGTGGATGCCGCAGGCGCGATGGCTGTCCGCATGCGTACCGCAAGCCTGACTAGTGTTTTCGCCGCGCAGTGCCGGCGTGTATCAACACTCAGTCGTCCAGCGCGTCCAGATTGATGGGTTCCTTCACCTCGATGGTGTTGCGCTGCGATCGGAACCGTTGCGAGCGGGCATAGGCCAGCTTGCGCATGCGCATGATCGGGCCCAGCGGACGGTGCGCCTGCAGGCCATGCCAGGGACTGAAACCCATGCCATCATCGACCGCCGCCGCCCTGGCCGGGCTCCAGCCGGTTTGCGGCGGGGCGGAAAGCACGGCGACGGTGATGAAGGGGCTGGCGTCCTCGCTCCATTCGGCGGTTGGATCGTCGATGGGCATGTCCTGTACGTTGGTGCACAACTGCGCGCGCAGTTCCCAGCGCCCGCCCTGGGTGCGGAAGTGCTCGACCAGCGCGTCACGCAACGCGTTGCCGCTGCCATGCAGGTCGAGCAACTGGCCATTGAGCGCGGTGAGGTTGTCCGATACCGGCGCCAGCTGATACTTGGCAATGTGCTCGCCGTGGCGCATCGGCAATTGGGCAAAGAAGGTCTCGCCCAGCAGGTGGGTGGGGGGCTCGCCGCCCAGTGTGCGCAAGGTGCCACTCTTGCCACCGAAGGCTTCAACCAGCTTCTCGGTGCCACGCAGTACTCCCGACAGCGCTTCCTTCGCGCCTTCGGCCTTGTCGGTGGTGGCGGCCACCAGTTTGAGCGCGCGCAGGAAGGCCTTTCCGCTCCTGGCACTGAAGCGCGGCGCGTTGGCCATGATGAAATCCTGGGTACGGGCACCTTCGGTACCTTCCAGGCGCTCGCCTTCCACCCCCAGTACCTTCAGCGCAAGTCCGCGCGGGGTGGACACCTTGTCGTCGAGGATATCGCCGGGAATGGTGGAGAAACGCATCAGCGTGGGATAGCACCCCGGTGTGGCAAAAAGCCCCTGGGCCAACGCCGCCGGCAGATCCCCGAGGACTTCCAGCTCGGCCTTCAGCAGACCGTGGCTCTTGGCGTGCACGCAGCGCAGCGCGGAGCCGCCATGGGCGAAAGTCTTGCCGGCGATGCGCAACATGGTTTCGGTGATGTCCTGCGCGGTCTGTACTTCGTCCTCTTCCACCGGGTCCAGTGAGGCGTCGTAGCGTTGCGGTGAATGCGGTGGGGCCATGGGGATCCTGAAACGTGGGTGCTCTTGAACAGACTGCGGGGAAGCAGGAGCGCTGGGCTTGTATGCCTATACCGGCGTAAACGCGGCGT
>JBDSUI010000005.1:0-10656 GCA_039927795.1 Pseudoxanthomonas sp. | reverse complement strand
GCGCGGCGCCGACGGCAATGGTCAGCCTGTCCACGACTGCTTCCACCACGCCGGTTGAATCGCCAGATTGGCTGCGTGCCCACGCCAGTGCCTGCTCAATGGCATCGGCATACACCGGCAGATCCAGGGCCTTGCGCACCAGGGTCGGGTTGGTGGTGCAATCGACCGGGCGCAGGCGCCTGACTGCATTGAAATCGCCGGTATCGGCGACCACCACGGTCATGTCGCGCAGTTGCTGCAGTTTGGAGGGGTGGACGTGGGTCGCGGTCATGAGCTTTCCCGGGAACGCGTGTCGACGACTGAGAGGCTGGCGCGGGTCTGGCATGGGCCCGCGGCTGCCACTACCGGTTGAAATCGGAGCTCGCCTCCGGCTGGTAGTGCACGGCGGTCACCAGCAGTCGCAGCGGGCGACCATCGGGCGCCGCCCAGTCGATGCTCTGTCCTGTCGACAGGCCCAGCAAAGCGCTGCCGACCGGGGCGAGAATCGAGATGCGTCCACTATCCACGTTGGCTTCGTGTGGATAGACCAGGGTCAGGGTATGGCGCTCGCCGGTCAGCTCTTCCTGGAATTCCACCCGCGAATTCATGGTGACCACGGTGTTGGGCATTTCCTCTGGTGCAACCACCTGCGCGCGGCTGAGTTCCTGCATGAGAGCCATCGCTGCAGGAAGGCGGCGCAATGCCGGCGAATCCAACAAACTTTCCAGTCGGTTGAAATCGCGGCTTGAGACCACGATAGGCGGGACGCTTGACGGGGGTAGCCCGCTGGCGGAGTTAGCAGTCATGTTGGGTGTCCTGTGCTTGGGCGTCGTGGAGAAGCCGGAATGGAAAAACGGACGCCGCGTTGCCGTGGCGTCCGTCGAAATCGGGTTTGAAAGCCAACCCTAGCCCGGAAGCGGCATTGGTTCAAGTGTGCATGGGCAACAGCGTGCCGGCTTGGCCGGATTTGCGCTTGCTGGGCGGCGGGCTGGCCTGGAAAAGCGCATCAGGCAAATCCGAGAAAACCCGGGACAGCTCAAGCAGGAAGCTGGCCATGGCCGAGCTTCTGCGCCACAGCATCGCAATATGGCGGCTGGGATGGGAGTCGCTGAAGCCCAGTAAATGTATGTTCTGTGACTGCGCCACCGGTGGTTTTACCGCCAGCATCGGCAACAGAGTGATGCCCACATTGGCTGCCACCATCTGCCGCAAGGTTTCCAGGCTGGTGGCACGGAATTCGGACTTCTCGTTGGCCCCGGACAGCCGGCAAACCTCCAGCGCCTGTTCGCGCAGGCAATGGCCGTCTTCCAGCAGCAGCAGCTTCTGGTCTGAGAGCTCGTTCAGACTCAGCGAGTCGCGTTGCGCCAGCGGGTGGCTTTCCGGCACCGCCAGCAAGAAGGGCTCTTCAAACAGGAATTGGCTGTGCAGCTGCTCGTCATGGATTGGCAGCGCAAGCAAGGCGGCATCCAGCGTGCCTTCGTGCAGGCGCGACAGCAGCACGTCGCTCTTTTCCTCCACCAGCAGCAGCTCCAGGTGGGGGAAGCGTTTGCGGATGCGCGGAATCACGTGCGGAAGCAGATAAGGACCCAGAGTCGGGAAAATGCCCAGCCTGACCGTGCCCGCCTCGGGATCCTGACGCCGTCGCGCCCCTTCCTTCATCTGCTCCACTTCGGACACGATGCGGCGCGCACGTTCGGCCACATCGCGCCCGGCAGGGGTCAGCATGACCTTGCGCGGCGCGCGTTCAACCAGCAGCACGCCCAGTTCCTCCTCCAGCTTCTTTATCTGCGTGGACAGCGTGGGCTGGCTGACGAAGCAGGCCGCGGCCGCGCGCCCGAAATGCTTGTGGTCGGCCAGTGCCAGCAGGTATTTGAGGTCGCGCAGATTCATGGTGCCAGGGTGTCCATTCATGCCGCGATGCGGCTGGCGCTGCGGTTCCTTCTTCCGGAAGAAAAAGGAACCGCGAAAAATCATGCAGTCGCGGCTTCCGTCTCTGTGTCTTCGACCTCTACTTCGCTGGGCGCCGAGCTACGGATCAGGTGGTCGAATGCGCTCAGTGCCGCCTTCGCACCTTCGCCCATCGCGATCACGATCTGCTTGTACGGCACCGTGGTCACGTCGCCTGCGGCAAACACGCCAGGCATCGAGGTTTGGCCACGCTCGTCGACGATGATCTCACCGCGCGGCGACAGCGCCACGGTGCCCTCCAGCCATTCGGTGTTCGGCAGCAGGCCGATTTGCACGAAAATGCCTTCCAGGGCCAGTGTATGCACCGATTGGTTGCCGCGGTCCTGGTAAAGAAGGCCGTTGACCCGCTGGCCGTCGCCGGTGACTTCGGTGGTCATCGCCGAGGTGACCACGGTTACGTTGGGCAGGCTGTGCAACTTGCGCTGCAGCACCGCATCAGCACGCAGCTGGTGGTCGAACTCGATCAGGGTGACGTGGCTGACAATGCCGGCCAGATCAATGGCCGCTTCCACGCCGGAGTTGCCGCCGCCAATCACCGCCACGCGCTTTCCTTTGTACAACGGTCCATCGCAATGCGGGCAGTAGGCCACGCCCTTGTTGCGGTATTCGTTCTCGCCCGGAACGTTCATCTGCCGCCAGCGTGCACCAGTGGACAGAATCACGGTCCGGCCTTGCAGGGTGGCACCATTGGCCAGTTCAATCACGACCATGCCATCGCGGGTGGAGAGTTTCTCGGCGCGTTGCAGGTTCATGATGTCCACGTCGTACTGGCGCACATGCTGCTCCAGTTGCGCGACCATCTTCGGGCCATCGGTTTCCGGCACCGAGATGAAGTTCTCGATCGACATGGTGTCAAGCACCTGCCCACCGAAGCGTTCGGCAACGACGCCGGTGCGGATGCCCTTGCGTGCGGCATAGATCGCCGCCGCGGCGCCGGCGGGGCCGCCGCCGATAATCAACACCTCGTAAGGCGCCTTGGCGGCCAGCTTCTTCGCGTCACGCTGGGAAGCGCCGGTGTCCAGCTTGGCCACGATTTCTTCCACACCCATGCGGCCCTGGCCGAAGACTTCACCGTTCAGGTAAACAGTAGGCACGGACATGACCTGGCGCGCCTCGACCTCGTCCTGGAACAGTGCGCCATCGATGGCGACATGCTGGATATTGGGATTCAGCACCGCCATCAGATTCAGGGCTTGGACCACGTCGGGGCAGTTCTGGCAGCTGAGCGAGAAGTAGGTTTCAAACCGGTATTCCCCTTCCAGGTCGCGGATCTGTTCGATCACGTCCTGGGCGGCCTTGGAAGGATGTCCGCCCACCTGCAACAGGGCCAGCACCAGTGAAGTGAACTCATGGCCCATCGGCAGGCCCGCAAAGCGCAGGTGGATGTCCTGGCCGGGACTGTTAAGTGCGAACGAGGGCGTATGCACGTCGGCATCGTGGCGCTGGACCAGGGTGATCTTGTCCGAAAGCAGGACGATTTCAGCCAGCAGCGCTTCCATTTCACGCGACTTGTCGCTGTCGTCAAGCGAGGCCACGATTTCGATCGGGCGCACGACCTTTTCCAGGTAGGTCTTCAGCTGGGTCTTGAGGGTTTCATCGAGCATGACGTTGGCTCCGGGCTAGGCGGGCGAGTGAAAAGAGGCTTGCAGAAGCGGTCTGGAACCAGGAACGCGCTGAGGGGGAGGGGAATCGGCGCGGCTGCCGTGGGCACCAGGCCGCTATTGCAAGCGTCCCGTGGCGGGATCAATCCAGGGGATTCCGGGCGGCAGGCGCCCGGAATCCAGTGCAGCAAATCGAGCAGGTTTAGATCTTGCCAACCAGGTCCAGTGACGGCGCCAGGGTCTTTTCGCCTTCCTTCCACTTGGCCGGGCACACTTCACCCGGATGCGCGGCCACGTACTGGGCGGCCTTGAGCTTGCGCAGGGTCTCGCTGACGTCGCGGGCAATTGCGTTGTCGTGGATTTCCAGCGTCTTGATAACGCCATCGGGATTGATGATGAAGGTGCCGCGCAAGGCCAGGCCTTCTTCATCGATATGCACGTCAAACGCGCGGGTCAGCTGATGGGTCGGGTCGCCAACCAGCGGGAACTTGGCCTGGCCGACGGCCGGCGAGGTTTCGTGCCAGACCTTGTGCGAGAAATGGGTGTCGGTGGTGACGATGTAGATCTCGGCGCCGGCCTTCTGGAACTCGGCGTAATGCTTGGCGGCGTCTTCAACCTCGGTGGGGCAGTTGAAGGTGAATGCGGCCGGCATGAAGATGACAACCGACCATTTGCCCTTGAGGTCGGCGTCTGAAACCTGGACGAACTTGCCGTTGTGGAAGGCATTGGCGGTAAACGGTTTTACCTGGGTATTGATCAGGGACATAGGTGGATCCTCGGTTTGGGTGATTGGTGCGACCAGGCCATGTTAGGGGTAAGCTATTGATATAGCCAATCGATTGATGGAATAGTCTTAATAGGTTAAGTCTATCAGCGCTTGGTTTGATTCAGGCTTATGGGGCCACGAAGGCGTGGATGGCCTGGACCACTTCCGGTGCGCGGGCGGGTTTGTACAAAGCCGCCAATGGCCCGATATGCCCGGCATCTGGCAGCCATACCAGCTGGGCCTGGCCACCGGCCGCCCGCAGCTTGTCGGCCAGCTCCTGGCTGTCTTTGGCTTCAACCACGGTGTCGCCGGTGCCGTGGATCAGCAGGAAGGGTGGTTCGTCACCATCGACGAAATTGACCGCCTGTGCATCCGGCCATTGAGCCCGGGGGCCGAAGACCTCTTCATAGCCGCCATTGATGACGAAGTCGTAGGGGCCGGACAGGCCGATCACACCGGCCAGCTCGGCGGGTTTCATTCCATGCGCAGCCAGATAGCGGCGGTCAGTCCCCAGCAACGCGGCGATTTGCGCACCTGCCGAATGGCCCGCCAGGAAGATACGCCTGGGGTCGCCGCCATGGTCGGCAGCATGCTCGCGACTCCAGGCCACCGCTCGTGCGCCGTCTTCCATGAAACCCGGAAAGGTACTGCGTGGGAACGTCCGGTAATCGACAACGATGGCAAGCACGCCTTGTTGCGCAAGACGCTGCCCGACGAACCGGTATTGCTCGCGCGTGCCGGTTTTCCAGCCGCCACCATAGAAGAACACGACCACGGGCGCCGGGGTCGGCGTTGCAGGATCGGGTCGGTAGATATCAAGTGCCAGACCATGTTGGCGGTCGTAGACCGCACTGGCATCGGCTGCAGCCAGGCCACGGTTGGCGAGGCCGAAGGCAAGGCTCTGGCAGCCCGCGACCATCAATGCGGCGGTTACGGCCAGCAGGCCGCGCAAGGGAAGTGATCGGGTCATGGAAACGGTGCCTTTGAATGGAGTGTGGGCAGGCGGTGATCGCCAGCGGCTACGATATCGCCGTGAATACGAGTCCAAACCCTTCCCTGGATGCAGTCTTGCGCAGCGCATGCCAGCAAATAGATGCCGCCGACGCGCGCTTGCTGCTTGCCCATGCGCTGGGTCGTGCGCCGTCGTGGCTGTACGCCCATGGCAGCGAAGACATCGAATCAGCGGCCCTGCACCGCTTCCAGCAACTGCTGGAAGCGCGAATCAGCGGCCAACCTGTTGCCTACCTGACTGGCACGCGTGGATTCTGGACGCTGGAGCTGCAGGTCAATGCCGACACCTTGATTCCCAGGCCCGAAACCGAGTTGCTGGTAGAGCTGGCGTTATCACGGCTACCAGTGGCCCGCCCATTGCGCGTGGCTGACCTGGGTACCGGCAGCGGCGCAATCGCACTGGCTATCGCCAGTGAGCGACCACAGGCCTTGATCGTGGCCACCGATGCCAGCCCGGCTGCGCTCGCGGTCGCCACGCGCAATGCAGAAGTTCATGGTCTGGGCAATGTCGAGTTCCGTTGCGGCAGCTGGTTGGCACCACTGCGGGATGAGCACTACGACCTGATCGTCAGCAATCCGCCTTACATCGCCAAGGGCGATCCGCATCTGCAACAGGGAGATCTGCGTTTCGAGCCGGCAGCGGCCTTGTCTTCCGGGAGCGATGGCCTGGATGACCTGCACGCAATAGTCAGTCATGCAGGTGAACACCTGCGGCCCGGCGGGTGGCTGTTGTTGGAGCATGGGCTCGAGCAGGGCGCGGCCATACGGAACCTGCTTGCAACCGCCGGCTTTGCGGAGGTCGCGACGGCACCGGACCTGGAATTGCGCGAGCGGGTCAGTTATGGGCGATGGCCATAATCAGAAGGCATTGCAGCGGTCAATTGTCATGCCTAAACGCGCAATGGATGCTTTCGCCACGCGGCAGACGTGTTGCTGCCGATTCACTGGGGAAAACCAGCGTCTGGGCTAAACTTCACGGCCCAGACTGAAGGCTGCACGCATGCGCCAGCTGTATCCGGAAATTGAGCCATTCGACGTTGGCACCCTCAAGGTCGACGAGCGCCACACGCTGTATTACGAGCAGTGCGGCAACCCCGATGGCAAGCCGGTCGTGCTGCTGCACGGCGGTCCCGGCGGCGGCTGTACGGCCAAGATGCGCCGCTTCCACGACCCGGCCAAGTACCGCATCATCCTGTTTGACCAGCGTGGCTCCGGGCGTTCCACCCCGCATGCCGACCTGGTGGACAACACCACCTGGCACCTGGTTGCCGACATCGAGCAGCTGCGCGAAAAACTTGGTATCGACAAGTGGCAGGTCTTCGGCGGCAGCTGGGGCTCCACGCTGGCCCTGGCCTACGCGCAAACGCACCCGGCACGGGTGACCGAAATGGTCCTGCGCGGCATTTTCATGCTGCGACGCTGGGAGCTCGAGTGGTTCTACCAGGAGGGTTGCTCGCGCCTGTTCCCGGATGCCTGGGAACACTTTCTGGCGCCGATTCCGCTGGTCGAGCGACATGACCTGATCTCCTCTTTCCATCGCCGCCTGACCAGCGACGATGAAGCCACGCGCCTGGCCGCGGCGCGCGCCTGGAGCGTGTGGGAAGGTGCCACCAGTTTCCTGCGCGTGGACCATGATTTCGTCAGCGGCCACGAGGACGCCGCGTTCGCGCTGGCCTTCGCGCGCATCGAGAATCACTATTTCGTCAACGGCGGGTTCTTCGAAGTCGAAGACCAGCTGCTGCGCGACGCGCATCGCATTGCCGATATTCCCGGCGTTATCGTGCACGGCCGTTACGACGTGGTGTGCCCGATGGCCAACGCCTGGGACCTGCACAAGGCCTGGCCCAAGGCGCAGTTGGTTATCTCTGCGCTATCTGGACATTCGGCGTTCGAAGCCGAGCACGTGGATGCCCTGGTCACCGCCACCGATCAGTTCGCAGTCTGAGTGCAGCACCAAGCGGCGAGCCAGGGTCCGCAATTGCCGATTGTTGTGATGAAACACTGCTTGCTGACGGCTACCGCCCTTGCGACAGGTCCGCGACCCTGAAGACCAATGCCCGGGCCGATCTAGGGGCCGTTCAAATCGGCCAGTAACGGCGGCAGGATGCGCGCCAGGCGTTGGGCCCATTCCTGCTGGCCACTGGGCTCAGCAATCAGGTCCTGGCGGATCTCCAGTTCCACATGCAGCAGGCCACGCCGTTCGCCGTGGACCGGAATCGCGTAATCGGTCTTGTCGCTGACCGCATAGGGCTGGTTGTCGCCTACTTCCAGGCCTGGCTCGGCACGCAATGCGGCCAGCAACGCATGCGCCAGGCGTGCGTCGCGGTGGTAAAGAACGCCGGCCTGCCACGGGCGCTCAAAGGCCGAGAACACCGGCGTGAAGCTGTGCATCGACACCAGCACCGGGGCTTGCGAGTTCGCGCTGCGGCGATCCAGTTCCTGGGTGATGCGTGCGTGGTAGGGCGCGAAAATCTCAAGGGCGCGCGCCGTTTTTGCCTCGTCATCCAGGTCCTCATTGCCCGGCACACCGGTGCCGTCGCTGACCGTGACGATGGAACCCGGGGCCAGCAGTGGCCGGTTGCAGTCAATCACCAGCCGCGAATAGGTCTGCAGTATTGCGAAGGCGTCCAGCAGGCCGGCCAGCTGCGTGGTTACAGCGGCAATGCCGATATCCCAGCCGATGTGACGATCGACCTCGGTTTGCGACACACCCAGTCCTGCAAGCCGTGCGGGAATCCGCTGGCCTGCATGGTCGGCGATCAGTACGAAAGGGGAAGTGCCACGCGCGTTGTGGACGCTGAAAGGGGCCGGGTCATCCTTGCCCAGCAGGCGCAAGGAATCAGCCACGCGGGGTACCGTCCAGGTGGTGGTCGATCATCCACAGCCCAGCCCAGAGCTTGGCATCCAACTCGTAGCCTTCGGCCATTTTCTGTACCAGCCAGCCCGCAGCCCGCTTACGTGGAATCTCATGCACTGTGATGTTTTCATCGCCATCCCCGCCGCCTGGGCCCGAGCGGCTGAGGCCGGTGGCGCGGACAAAGGCGACCTTCTCGCTGGCCATGCCTGACGAGGTCGGCCCGATCATCAGCACTTCGGCATGGGTCGCGGTCCAGCCCGCTTCCTCTTCCAGTTCGCGGATTGCCGAAAGTTCGATCGACTCATCCGCGTTGATATCGCCTACCAGTCCGGCCGGCATTTCAATGGTGGAAGCCTGCAGTGGCACGCGGAACTGTTCGACGAAGATCACCTTGTCGTCGGGCGTCACCGCAATAATGATCGCGGCCAAGCCGCTGGCGTGGGTGCGCTCCACATACTCCCACGACCCGCGCTCCAGCATGCGCAGATAGCGGCCTTCGTAGACGGTCTTGGCGGGGGCGGTCTTGTTGGTCATCGGCCCATGCTAATCAAAGTGCAGGGGCAGCGTAAGCGTTGGCCGGTAAACGCACAGCGCGCACTTGGCGTGCGGGTGGGTGGGAATCCGGTTTCCGCAGCTCACGCACTCCTACAGGGACAGACCTGCCGCCTCGCGCAGGCGTCGCCGGGTCAACGGGCCAAAGCGCAGTGATTCGGAAAGCGCTTCCAGCATGTCCGTATCGACGCTGGCGCGTGCGAAATCGGGCTCGGCCCCGTCGACCGGGGCGTCCAGCGCAATGGTGGCCAGTTGTCGCCAGAGCAGCGCATGTTCGCGTTGTTCGCGCAGGCGCACCGCCATCTGCGCGGCGCCGCGCATGCGCAGGAAGCCTACTTCGTCGATTCGCGTGAGCAGCGTATCCAGGCTGCCGAAATGGGCCAGCAGGATGGCAGCAGACTTTGCGCCAATGCCGGTGACGCCTGGAATATTGTCGACCGCATCGCCGGTCAGGGCCAGGTAGTCGGCGATCTGCGCCGCTTCCACACCATGACGCGCCTTGACTCCGGCCATGCCCCAGCGCTGGCCCCGGGCGAAGTCCCATTGCTCGTCCTGTTCCATCAGCAACTGCGACATATCCTTGTCAGCCGACACGATCACCCCGCGGAATCCGCGTGGCCTTGCGTAGTGAAGCGCACTGCCGATCAGGTCGTCGGCCTCGTATTCGGCGTGCGCCAGCACGTTCAGACCCAGCGCCGCGCATAGCGCCTTGCAGTGGGTGAACTGGCGTTTGAGTTCTTCCGGCGCCGGGTCACGGTTGGCCTTGTAGGCGGGGTAAAGCGTGTTGCGGAAACAGCTGTCCAACGCCTCGTCGAAGGCAATGGTGATGTGCCTGGGTCGCTCCTGTTCCAGCAGCTCCAGTACAAAGCGCGCGAAACCGTGGACCGCATTGGTGGGCCAGCCATCGGCATCATGGAACTGGTCGGGCATGGAATGCCACGCCCGGAACACGTACAGGCTGGCGTCCACCAGGTACAGCGCTGGCTTGGTCATGCCTGGCGCCGCGGCTTCACGCACCTGCGTGCCATTCGCCCAACAGCGCGGTTACGTCGGGGCGGTCGCGTTCGGGCACTTCCAGTTTCGGCGTGCCGATATGGATGAAACCGGCCACCTTCTCGTTTGCCTGCAGGCCCAGCGCGCGGGTAATCACTTCGTCATAGGCGGCCCAGCCGGTCAGCCATTGCGCGCCAAATCCATACGCCTGCGCCGATTGCAGCAGGGCGAAACACACGCAAGCTGCGCTGAGCAACTGTTCCTGTTCCGGCACCTTGTGTCCTGGCGTGAGCCGGGCCACTACCGTGATGACAAGCGGGGCGTGGGAAAAGCGGGTACGTTCTTTTTCGACAGTGCCTGGGGAAGCCTGGGGGTCGTGTTGCAACGTGCGGGCAACCAGTGCTTCGCCCAGTGCCTGCCGATCATTGCCCTGGATACGCAGGAAGCGGAACGGCACCAGCTTGCCATGATCGGGCACCCGCACGGCGGACTGCAGCATACGCAGCAGCGTGGCATCGTCCGGACCGGGGTCGCTTAGCTGCTTGGAGGGAACCGAACGCCGGCTATCGAGTGCGTGCATGAGGATTGGGGTCTGCATAGGCTCAAAGTGTCACGTACATCACGTACGATCTGTGACTTAATCATAAAAGAGGTGGATGGCAGTAGACTTCTGCGTCTCACGACGATTTAGCGACTTCGCTCATATTGTAGCCAGGGCAACCTGTTCATCCGGCTCGGGGATTCATGCAGCCTACGCTCTCACACACAAGTGTCGCCAATTCGCGCCTGCTGGCCAGGGTGCGCGAAGCCGTGCTTCCGCCGTTGCTGGACGCATTCGCCGACGTTTTTGACGGGCTGCGCGAGCCACTGCTGCAGCAGGCCGATGCGATGGAGCAGGATCGGGCACCCTTCATCGAGGTGCTGGTCAC
>JBDSUI010000004.1:0-3268 GCA_039927795.1 Pseudoxanthomonas sp. | reverse complement strand
TGGCATCCACGTGCGCCCAGCGTCCACGACGCACCTGCCAGGTGGAATAAAGCATCACTACAGCCGCAAAGGCGGAGAAGCCCAGTGCCATCCACACGGCCAGCTGCTGCTGTCCGCGCAACAACATCAAGACCAGCGCCGCCAGCGGCAGCACCAGCATCGGGTGACCAACAATGGAGACGGCGCGGGCAACAGCGTGGCTCATGTGCTCAGGATACTGCGCGTTGCTGATCGCGTGGGCTGCGACTGTCTGCCATGTGAATGCGCCTGCAAGTCAGGTCAACCTGACTGGCAGGCGCGCGTTATCCCTGGCAGTGGCCACAACGCGTCACGTTTTCCCGGAGATTCAGATGAGCCGCAAGACCCTGCTTACCTTGGCCGTGCTGACGGCGCTTTCCTCGGCAACGGCGTTCGCCGCCAGCCAGTCCCATGCCACTGATGTCGCCACGCCGCCACGCGCGCGCCTGGACCTGAATAACGATGGCTTCATCGACAAGAACGAAGCCGCAAAGACGCCGCGCTTGGCAGCCCGGTTTGCCGACCTGGATGTCGACAAGGACGGCAAGCTGAGCAAACAGGAAATGCAGAACTGGGCGGCGGGCAAGCATGGGGGCCGTCATGGCCACGATGTGAATGGGGAAGGCCGGCGCGAGCGGATGGCCAAGCTGGATACCAACCAGGACAGTCGCATCAGTCGCGCCGAAGCTGCTGCAGGCGAAGGCAAACTGGCGGCGCGCTTCGAACAAATGGATGTGAACAAGGACGGTTTCATCGACCGTGCAGACCATGAAGCCCGCGCTAAACAGCGCATGGACCAGTGGTTCACCGCTGCCGATACCGACAAGGACGGCAAGCTGAGCCGGGCCGAAGTGGATGCGTCCACGGCGAAGTATGGCGGACGTGGTGGTCCGCGCCACGCCAAGCCTGCGGCCGCAGCTACCCAGTAAGCTTCAGGCAGTTTGCAATGCAAAAAACCCACGCCAGCGATGGCGTGGATTTTTTGCATGGAGCGGGCAGCGTGGGTGCTCGACGTCGACGCCTGGCGGGCAGGTCAGCACCCTGACGTTGCATCCGATGACGTGCCTCGTTCGCGCCATCAGTCAGCGCAGGTAGGCCCAGGCCATTGCGGCCACTACGCCCAGATTGGCAAGGTAGACGCCACTGCGGCCATACATGCTTTCGTAAAGCCAGTGCCCGACGCGGCGGCCACGTCGGACCGCGTCACGTGCCAGCAGGGGCGCCATGATCTTCTGCAGCGGCACCAGGCATTGATAATTGATGACGGCCATGCCGGCCAGCGTGTACAGCAGCAGCGGTAACGTCTTCGCATCGAAAGCGACCAGCACCACGATACCCAGGCAGAACATCGCGGCAGTCGCGGTGTTCATGAAGACAAACCCACGGATCTGCCGTCGCTCGTGAGCTGTTTCGGCGAAACGAAGTAGACACAGGCCGCCGAGGTAAGCGCCCAGCATTCCGCCCACAAGCGCCGGCACCACGATATGCCACTGTCCGCCGGATACCGTTCCCAACGCACCCAGCGCCACGCCGCCGTTGACGGCCGACCCGCCCAGGCCGCTGGCTCCGAGCTTGCCGATGCCCGAGCCCACTGCGCCTGCGCCCAGCAGTGCGGCCGCACTGGCAGCCGGCGCGGTCACCATCAGCGCGCTGCTGACCGCGACGGCGAATGCGGCACCGGGCGCGGTGCCGCGGGCGAAATCCCCGAAGCGCTTGAGCATTTCCTCACGCACCGATCCGCGTGCGCGCGACAGGCGCTTGCGGACAGCGGCGTCGCTCAATCCCAGCAGGCCGGCGACATGCTGCGAACTCTGTCCTTCGCGGTAATAAAGCAGCAGGGTTTCGCGACTTTCCTCGGGTAGCGCGGAAATGATGTCTGCAGCGACGCTTTCCTCTTCCGTCTGCAACAGCAGTTCTGAAGGCGTGGGCGACGGATCGGCGGCCATGCCGATGGCCAGCTCGGCGCTTTCGCCTGACAGCGGCCGGTTGCGGTGCGCACGCAAATGGTCACGCGCCAGGTTGCGGGTGATCTGCCGCAGCCAGGGCAGGAAGCTGGTGGCGTTCTTCAGGCGGTCCAGTTGCTGCCAGGCCTTGAGAAATGCTTCCTGGGCGATGTCCTCGCTGGCGGCGACGTCGCGGGTGATGGCCAGGGCAATGGCGGTTATCGTGTTCTGGCAGGCCAGTACGATGCGGCCATAGGCGTGGCAATCGCCGCGCGCGGCGGCTGGCAACTCGCGATGCAACATCAGATCAAGCGTTTCGTTGTTCATGACCGGCCGTCCTGGATTGGCGTGGCAATTCCCTATCCAGACGCGCCGGGACTACCGATGTGACCGACCCGCCGGATTCAAGTGAGTCACGGCCGGTCAGCCGCCGGGGGCGGCGAGATTCGCACGCGGACCGTGTCGTCTTCTTCCTCGGTGCCTGGCATCTTGCCCGTGGGTTCCGGCAAGGCTGGCCCGACGGCGGGCTGGGCCGGTGCCGGCGGGGGCAGGGCCGCCTCCTGGGCATTGCGATGGCGCATGGCAGTGACCAGAACGGCAATGGCAACGGCAATCAGCAGGGCTGCGCGAATACGCCAGGCCAGGGTGCGTTGCGGCCGGTCCTCCGCTGCGGTAGCGCCGGCGAACACCAGTGGATCGCCCTGGCCGGGCCGGGTGCTGTGCAGCAGACCGGCGCTGCGCAACAGTTCGCGCGCGCGCGGCTGGTCCTCGGCGCGTTTCACCCAGACACTGGGCTGCTGCTTGGGCTTCATCGGTTCGGCATAGCTGAACTGGCCGCCGCGTTTGCTGTGATACGAACGCCCGTTGGCCAGATAGACCTCGATGCCGGCTTCTTCCAGCAGCCGGGCAACGCCTTCGACTGTCTCGACCCGCAAGCTGGTGTAGACCTGCCGCATGGCTCAGTCCCTGGCCGGGACCGAGCCGGGATCGGCCACGTCCGGGGTGACCCGGATCAGGCCTTCCTGCGCGGTACTGGCGACCAGCGTGCCGTCGCGGGTGAAGATCTGCCCGCGCGCCAGGCCACGCGAATTCTGCGCACTGGGGCTGTCGATGGAATACAGCAGCCAGTCGTCGGCGCGGAATGGGCGGTGGAACCACAGCGCGTGATCCAGCGAAGCCATCTGCACATTCGGCTGGTAATAGCTGATGCCGTGCGGGTAGTTGGCGGTGCCCAGCAACTGGAAGTCCGAGGCATAGGCCAGCAGCGCATGGTGCAGTTCCGGCGCATCGCCTACCGGCTCGGTAAG
>JBDSUI010000003.1:0-6248 GCA_039927795.1 Pseudoxanthomonas sp. | reverse complement strand
GCGGGACCCGAGTCGGGGTATAGCGCAGTCTGGTAGCGCATCTGGTTTGGGACCAGAGGGTCGGGGGTTCGAATCCCTCTACCCCGACCACTTCAGGTGCCGGCGCTTGGTTGGGTTGGGCGGCTGGATGCGATAATCCCGGAACGGGCGCCCGTAGCTCAACCGGATAGAGCACCGGCCTTCTAAGCCGGCGGTTACAGGTTCGAGTCCTGTCGGGCGCGCCACTGCGGTATCTTGTGTGTGTTGTTGAATATGGTGGATGTAGCTCAGTTGGTTAGAGCACCGGATTGTGATTCCGGGGGTCGCGGGTTCAAATCCCGTCTTCCACCCCATATCGAAAATGTCGCGGCGGGTTACTGATCCGGTCACGACTTGTTACAATATTCAGACAGTTTCAGGGCTGTTAGCTCAGTTGGTAGAGCAGTTGACTCTTAATCAATAGGTCGAAGGTTCGAATCCTTCACAGCCCACCATTGAAAACAACAACTTAGGCATCCGCAAGGGTGCCTTTTTTGTTGCCTCCGCAATAATGCTCCGTAAAAAATCAGCATGCATTCGAAGGTTCCACGAGCAGAACACCGAGAACATATGCGTTCCTCATGGCGTGGGTGACGGCAACAGTGTCTTGTTTTTCTGGCTTTATGCCGTCGGTGTCGGTGCGGCCCTTGCGCTTGAGGTATTGCAGGCTGACGCGCTGGTCGATAGCGCTGGTCGATAGCGCTGGCCATGAGGCGCTGCTAGGCGCGGTCCGGGCCGACTTGGGTTGAGGGTGTGCCATCCCTCGGAAGTGAAAGGATCCGGTGCTCGGGACGCAGCTGGGTGGGTTGCCACCGCTTCCAGGCCTGAGTCAGCGCGTCTCGATGATCGTGGTCACTCGGCCGTCGTGTATCTCGATCTGGACGGTCTTGCCTTCGCGGTAGTACTCCCAGCGCTCGCCGGTGGCGCCGCCATACTCGGTTTCGAGCTGGACAATGCGGTCGGGCCTGCCGGCGACCTGCATGACCTTTCCGGTACCGTCGCCATCAGTAATCAGCTTGCCGTTGATGGCAATGGAATCGGCAAACGCAGGGGCGGCGGCGAGCACAGCGAGCAGTATCAGGTGGCGCATGGTCTGGTCCTTCGGTAGGCAGGACAGCACTCTAGCGCGTGCCCGCGGGCCGGCTCAACTACCGATGATCGGGCGAGCAGCGTTCCCCAGCGGCACCCCGAAACGGCGGCCAGGATTCAGTCGGGCGCCGCCCTGATCGTGTCGCGAGGCTGGCTAAAGCCCAAGGTTCACCCCGCTTTTTTTGTGGCTGGCCGGGCGCACGGATACAATGTCGAGATGCCAGCGAAAGTGGCGGAATTGGTAGACGCACCAGATTTAGGTTCTGACGGGTAACCCCCGTGCGGGTTCGAGTCCCGCCTTTCGCACCACGCCTCCACTTAATGGAGGCGAAGATAAGTGAGGCGCGTCCTGCGGGCAGCGTCGGTGGGCCATGCAACTTCAGTTTCAGGAAGCTGTCTGGGCACCTGCCATCCCCGGCCTGTTTGCAGCCTGCGAAGCCCCGGTCAACGTGGTTGCGTGCCCGACCCCTGCAGTCAGGCCAGGCGAGCCAGGCGTTATAAACTGGCAGCCAGCGCCGTAATCGGCGAAACTATTGCGTTGCCCCGGTGTCTGCGCAGTCGTATTACAGCGCCACCCAACCAGATCATCAACATCGTGTCGCGGGCGTTCCCGTGGCCGCAGGAGTCAGTGGATATGCAAGTTTCGGTCGAATCGCTAGGCAATCTTGAGCGCCGCATGAGCTTCACCCTCCCGGCCGAGCGCCTGGATACCCATATCGGCGGCCGCCTGCGCGAGCTGGCCCGCACCACCCGTATCAAGGGCTTCCGTCCGGGCAAGGTGCCGCAGAAAGTCATTGAACAGCGTTATGGCCAGCAGGTGCGCAACGAGGCCCTGAACGGGCTGCTGCGCGAGACTTTCGACTCGGCAGTGCGTGAGCAGTCGTTGCAACTGGCGGGCAATCCGCGTCTGGAGCCGGCGGGAGCCGGTGAGCTGGACTGGATCGCCACGTTTGAAGTGGTGCCGGATTTCGGCGATGTCGACATGTCCACGCTGAAGGTGACCCGTCATACCGCTGAGGTGGCTGACGCTGACATCGACCAGATGATCGAGAACCTGCGTCTGCAGCGCCGTACCTTCCAGGTCGTGGCGCGTGCCGCCCAGCAAGGCGACCGCGTGGCCCTGGAGACCTGGTCGCAGGCCGGTGAAGAGCGGCTGCCTGCAGAGGGCATCGAGAAAGGCGCCACCCTGATTGGTTCGGGTGTGATGTACAGCGAGATCGAGAGTGCGTTGGTGGGCATGTCCAAGGGTGAGGAAAAGGACATCACCGTCCATTTCCCGGCCGACTGGCGCGTGACGCAACTGGCAGGCCGGCAGGTCCACGTGTATCTGAAAGCTACCGAGGTTTCCGAGTCGGTGATGCCGGAAGTGGACCAGGATTTCGTCAAGAGTTTCGGTGTGAAGGGCGGTGATGTGGAGCAGTTCCGCTCCGATATCCGCACCAACCTGGAGCGTGAGTTGAAAGGCGCGTTGATGGGCCGCTTGCGCCGTGAGGTCGGTGAGCAGCTGATCGCGGCGTATTCCCATGTCGAAATGCCGCCACGCCTGGTCGAGAACGAGGCGCGCGCCATGCTTCAGCAGCAGGTGGAGCAGGCCCAGCGCAATGGCCAGCAGCTGCAGGTGCCGGCGGACGCACATGAAGGCTTCAAGGATGCGGCTCGCAAGCGGGTTCTCGTCGGGTTGCTGGTTGGCGAGGTGGCCCGCAGCAACCAGCTGCGACTGGATCCCAAGCGACTGAACGAGACGCTGCGTCTGATCGCCTCGACCTATGAGGAACCGCAGCAGGTCATTGAGTTGTACCGCAACGACCCCCAGTTGATGGGTGGACTGCAGAATCGCGTGATGGAAGAGCAGGTGATCGACTGGATCGCCGAGCGCGCCCAGCACACCGAGCAGCCGCTTTCCTTCCAGGAAGCGATTCGCCAGTAAGCGACGCAGACATCGCCCGGAGGCAACTTCGGGCGTTCCCGCCCACAACCAGGTCCCTACATACGATGAGCAATATCCAGCCACAAGCACTGAACCTGGTCCCGATGGTGGTCGAACAGACCAGCCGAGGCGAGCGGGCCTATGACATCTATTCGCGCCTGCTCAAGGAGCGCGTGATCTTCCTGGTCGGTGGCGTGGATGACCACGTTTCCAATGTCATCGTCGCGCAGATGCTGTTCCTGGAAGCCGAAAATCCTGAGAAGGACATCAGTTTCTACATCAACTCGCCCGGCGGCGTGGTCACTGCCGGCATGGCGATATACGACACCATGCAGTACATCAAGCCGGATGTGAGCACGATCTGCGTTGGCCAGGCCTGCAGCATGGGTGCGTTGCTGCTCTCTGCAGGTGCGGCCGGCAAGCGCTATGCGTTGCCCAACTCCCGGGTAATGATCCACCAGCCCTCGGGCGGCTCGCAGGGCCAGGCCACCGATATCGACATTCAGGCACGTGAAATCCTGGCGATGCGCCAGCGACTGAACGAGATCATGGCCAAGCACACCGGCCAGTCCCTGGAGACCATCGCCCGTGATACCGAGCGTGACAACTTCAAGAGTGCTGCTGACGCCGTGACTTATGGGCTGGTCGACCAGGTGCTGGAACGACGCCCTGAAGACTCCATCCAGGCCGGCTGATTTCCCTGCAAACCGCGCCAAACCACGTGTGCAACCTGTTCCGGCCGGCGCCTACATCGCGCCGCCGGAACTGCTATTCTCAAACCGAACACCCGCTCGACGGGTCGGGTGACTGGACAACCGAAGCATGAGCGAAGATCGGCAAAGCCGTTCCGGCGACAGCAACAAGATTCTCTACTGTTCGTTCTGTGGCAAGAGTCAGCACGAAGTCCGCAAACTGATCGCGGGCCCGAGCGTATTCATCTGCGATGAATGCGTTGAGCTGTGCAATGACATCATCCGCGAGGAACTCGAGGAAAAAGCGCAGTCTGCACGCAGCAGCCTGCCCAAGCCCCGTGAGATTCTTGAAGTACTGGACCAGTACGTGATTGGCCAGCAGCGCGCCAAGCGCACGCTTGCCGTGGCCGTTTACAACCACTACAAGCGTATCGAGAGCCGCAGCAAGAACGACGAGGTTGAACTCTCCAAGTCCAATATCCTGCTGGCCGGCCCGACCGGTTCAGGCAAGACTCTGCTGGCCGAGACCCTGGCCCGCCTGCTCAACGTGCCGTTCACCATTGCCGACGCGACCACCCTGACCGAAGCTGGTTACGTGGGCGAGGATGTGGAAAACATCATCCAGAAGCTGCTGCAGAAGTGTGATTACGACGTCGAGAAAGCACAGCAGGGCATCGTCTATATCGACGAAATCGACAAGATTTCGCGCAAGAGCGAGAACCCTTCGATCACCCGTGACGTGTCCGGCGAAGGTGTGCAGCAGGCATTGCTGAAACTGATCGAAGGCACCGTCGCCAGTGTGCCGCCGCAGGGGGGACGCAAGCACCCGCAGCAGGAATTCCTGCAGGTCGATACCAAGAACATCCTGTTTATCTGTGGTGGCGCGTTCGCTGGCCTGGACAAGATCATCCAGCAGCGCTCTACCGAAGCCAGTGGCATTGGCTTCGGCTCGAAGATCAAGAGTTCCACAATCAAGGCCGAGATGGGCAAGGTGCTTTCGGAAGTCGAGCCCGAGGACCTGATCAAGTTCGGCCTGATCCCCGAATTCGTTGGTCGTCTGCCCGTCGTGGCCACGCTTGAAGAGTTGGACGAAGCTGCGCTGATCAGGATCCTGACCGAGCCCAAGAACGCCATCACCAAGCAGTTCAAGAAGCTGTTCGACATGGAGGGCGTGGAGCTGGAGTTCCGACCGGATGCGTTGTCCGCTATCGCCCGCAAGGCGCTCAAGCGTAAGACCGGCGCGCGCGGCCTGCGTACTATTGTCGAATCGGTGCTGCTGGACACCATGTATGACCTGCCGTCACTGGAAAACGTGGGCAAGGTCGTAGTGGACGAATCGGTGATCGAGCACAAGTCCGAGCCGTATCTGATCTATCAGAACGTGCCGCCGCAGGCCAAGGTTGCCTCGGCCGAGTAGGCCGTACAAGCCGTTGAACCCCAACGGCTTTTCCAATCCCACTTGCATCCCTTTGCAGATGGCCCCATAACGGGGCCATGGTGCTTTGCACCGCCTTGTCCGCATTTTGCTGGAGCCCGCATGGCCCGTTCCGACTCCCATCTTCTCGACCTGCCGGTGCTGCCACTGCGCGATGTCGTTGTTTTCCCGCACATGGTTATCCCGCTGTTCGTAGGCCGCGACAAATCCATGCGCGCGTTGGAGCAGGCGATGGAGGCTGACAAGCGGATCCTGTTGCTCGCGCAGAAGTCGGCGGAAACCGACGACCCTGCCGCAGCCGACATGTATTCCACCGGCACCCTGGCGCAGGTCCTGCAGCTGCTGAAGTTGTCCGACGGCACCATCAAGGTGTTGGTAGAAGGCACTGCACGCGTCAATGTCACCGAAATCAGTGAACGCGATGGCTCGCTGTATGGCCGCGGCCAGGAGATCGATTCCACCGACCTGCGCGAAGGCCGTGAAGTCGAGGCGGTGGCGCGTTCGCTGATGAGTCTGTTCGAGCAGTACGTGAAGACCAACCGCAAGCTGCCACCGGAGCTGCTGCAGACCCTTGCCGGCATCGAGGAGCCCAGTCGCCTGGCCGATACCATTGCCGCGCACCTGGGTGTGCGACTGAGCGACAAGCAGAGACTGCTGGAAACCATCGAAGTGGCTGACCGGCTTGAGCTGCTGGTCGGTTTTGTGGATGGCGAGATCGATGTGCAGCAGCTGGAAAAGCGCATTCGCGGCCGCGTGAAATCGCAGATGGAAAAAAGCCAGCGCGAGTACTACCTCAACGAACAGATGAAGGCGATCCAGAAAGAGCTGGGTGAACTGGACGACGCGCCGAACGAGCTGGAGGACCTGGCCCGCAAGGTGGCTGCGGCAGGCATGCCAAAGCCCGTGGAAGCAAAGGCCAAAGCCGAGCTCAACAAGCTCAAGCAGATGTCGCCCATGTCCGCCGAAGCGGCCGTGGTCCGCAATTACCTGGACTGGTTGCTGGGGGTGCCGTGGAAAAAGCGCACCAAGATACGCAAGGACCTGAAGGCGGCGCAGGACACGCTGGACGCCGATCACTATGGCCTGG
>JBDSUI010000002.1:0-10008 GCA_039927795.1 Pseudoxanthomonas sp. | reverse complement strand
CGCATGCGTTTACTGAAACCCTGCGGCTGCTGGCGCCGCTGCGCCCGGATGCGGCAGGCGTGGCCTGGGCGACCAAGGGCTTCGAGCCGGGGTCCGGGCGTTTCCTGCATGAAGTGGCCGAGGACATTCTGGGCCCGGCCGTGCCGCTGGCGGTGGTGACCGGGCCTTCGTTCGCCAAGGAGGTGGCGCAGGGATTGCCCACCGCGCTGACCGTGCATGGCAGCGATCCTGACTTTGCCCAGCGTGTGGCTGACGTGCTGCATGGCCCGGCCTTCCGCGCCTACACCGGCGATGACATGGTCGGTGCCGAACTCGGTGGGGCCATGAAGAATGTGCTGGCCGTGGCCACCGGCGTGGCCGATGGCATGCAGCTGGGCCTTAACGCGCGCGCCGGGCTTATCACCCGCGGTTTGAACGAAATGCTGCGCCTGTCCGCCGCCATGGGTGCCAAGCCGGAAACGGTGATGGGCCTGGCTGGCCTGGGTGACCTGGTGCTGACCTGCACCGGCGATCTGTCGCGCAACCGTCGCCTCGGCCTGGCCCTGGGTCGCGGCCAGTCGCTGCAAGACGCAGTCCGCGAGATCGGACAGGTGGTCGAGTCGGTGCAGACCGCCGACGAAGTGATGCGCCAGGCCGATCGCCATGGCATTGACCTGCCGATTTCCAGCGCCGTGCGCGCGGTGTTGCATGGCGACCTGAGTCCCGCAGAGGGCCTGCAACAGTTGCTGGCCCGCGAGCAGAAGCCCGAGTATCCCGAAACCCTGTTCAAGGATTGAGCTTTGGCTGGGTGCCAGCAGGATCATCTGGTTGGCGGGCGTTGACATCCACGCAGCCCGGCAAGTTGCGTCTGGAGGTGACAAGAGCAGCCGAGCAAGCTCAGCTCTACCTGTCCTACAAGTGCAGCCCGGCAGGCCCGCCGCTGCACGAAGAGTAAAAAAAGCCCGGCGCTAGGCCGGGCTCAGGGTGCGACGCGGAGAGAGAGGCGTCGCGTTACACGATGGAACCTAGATAGCAGTCGTGGCGTATTACCAGGTGAAACGCGGACCCACAAACCACTGGGTGTCGTTGTCGGCAAACTTCACGTCGCCGCTGATGCCCCAGTTCTGGTTGAACTTGACCTGGGCGCCCAGGCGGCCGTAGAAATCGCCGTCATAGTCGCTGCCGTCTTCATAGCCGGCCATGGCGTAGCCTTCCAGGTTCGGGGTGAAGGCGCCACGCACGCCGACTTCGGCGCTGTAGCCATCCAGATTGTCGCCGGGGAAGCGCAGCGGGCCCACGCTGAAATCGTCGCCCTGGAACTTCTCATAGGCCACCCGGGTAACCAGGTCGACGTTCTCGGAAATCTGGTGGTTGTAGCCCACGCCCAGACGCCACTGGTCGTAGCCGTAGTTGACGCTGTCGAAGTCCTGCTGGTTGTAGCCGCCGAAAATGTGGAAGTTCGGCGCAATGGCCACCGAGCCGTTCAAGCCCCAGCCGTCCGCGTCAGGGCCGTTGTCCAGGTTGGTGGCGGTGTAGCCGCCTTCGACATAGTTATAGGAGATGCCCTCGGCAGCAGACGCAGCAAACGGCGTGGCGACCAGCAGGGCAAGAGCAAGCAAGGACTTCTTCATTTCAATGGACCTCTATGGATTTATGGTTATTAGCCAGCGCTGGGGCAATGTCGCCGTTCGCAGCCGGTTTGTGAATTATCCGTAAAGTTCCGCAATGCCCACTGAATAGCAAACTTTCAAGTACATGAATTAACCGGTGCGGGTGGAACTTTCTGCCGATCTCCGTTTCAAGTGGCCAGATAGCAGCGAGTGCGTTCTATCCACAGACCTGCCCGAGGCGCCCGCGATGCAGCGTCGGCTCAGGTGCCGCCAATGAAACCCTGTTGGCGCCAGGCCTCGAACACCACCACGGCGACACTATTTGAAAGATTCAGGCTGCGGTTGTCGGGCCGCATGGGCAGGCGCAGACACTGCTCCGGTGGCAGGCTTTCCAACACTTCGGCGGGCAGGCCGCGCGTTTCCGGACCGAACAGGACAGCATCGCCCGGCGCATAGCGCGGCTGGTCATAGCGTTGGGTGCCGCGGGTGCTGAAGGCGAAAAGCCGTTTCGGCGCGATCGTGGCCAGCGCTGCCTCCAGCGAGGTGTGGACCTGCAGCGTGGCGTATTCGTGGTAATCCAGGCCGGCGCGTCGAAGCTGCTTGTCCTCCAGCTCAAAGCCCAGTGGCCTGATGAGGTGCAGCCGCGCGCCGGTATTGGCGCAGAGGCGGATGGCATTGCCGGTGTTGGGCGGAATTTCCGGCTGGTACAACAGCACGTCCAGATCCAGCGTGCTTGTCTGCATGATGTGGTGATTACTCATCGCCGGGATTCTACGGCGCCATGGGTGCGCACTGACCGTGGCGAGGGATGAAGCGGGTTAGTGCATTGCCTGTATTACCGCTTCACACGATCAGCGCGTAGCCAGCTGCTCGACCAGGGTGACGGCCCCGATGGCAACCTGCTGCATGTCTTCAGCAGAAGGACGCACGGTGACCGCAGGCAGGGTAACGACCGCCTTGGAGTGTGCGGTGGCCAGCATCACCCAGTCTGCAGCAGTGGGGCGTACGATCACGGTGGCCAGGTCGACGATGTGGCTGGCCTGGTAGATCGCCAGGTCTTCGGCGCTGGGGTGAACGGTCACGGTTGGCAGGTCGACGATTTTCATCGTGTTGGCCGCTTGCCCGGCGAGCTGGGCGGGGGCGACCATGGAATCGACAGAATGCGTCTTGCCGGCTAGCAGCATGGAGCCGGTGCAGACGGCGAACAGGGCGGCGGCAGTCAGTGGCAACAAGGTTTTGGTGTTCATGGTGTTGGGCCTCTTTAGTGTCGTTGTTGGGTGGTGTGGTAGTAAGGTAGTACACCTAACTAGCTAGGTCAACAAAATGTTGTGTTGCTGCGCAAGTGTTCAGCGTCTGGTCAGGTTTAAGGCGGTCCGCTCTTGTCTTCTACAACTGAAGCAGCGTTCGTGCCAGATCCAAGTAGCTGATTAAATTAGGATTTAATCTCAAACAGCAGTGTCCGCTGCGTCCGCCAGCGTGTCCGACCGCGATTGGTCAGAGCAGACCAGTGAATCGCCCCCAACCCCTTGATGGCCTGTGCCATAAAGCGCTTCTGTAGCGAATCCTCTGTCGAACAGGCATCAAGTGGGTTGGGCAAGGTTGGATGAAGGCGACCGCACAGCCAGGTCGGAAAACACGGCTTGTCCTTCGCTGCGCAAGGCGCGGTGTTGGCAGCGTTCACGTCGGCAGCCTGCATGGCAGGCCGGCAGGCTTGCTGCGCAAGTGCGTGGTGTTTGTCCAGAGACATTTGACCCGCCGCGGTTGCGTAGGCGGTGTTGCTCAGCCGCTGCAGCGAAGGTGATAGGTCGACCGGGGCTTGCGAAAGCCGGGCTGCGTGGCTGTCAGTATCGGCCGCTCCGGCGGTGCTGGCGTCGGGCTGCAGAGGGAAACCTCCCACCCGTCTATCGAGCGCCGCGGACCTGCCTCGGCTACCGTCCAAGGTAGTGTGTTGCCGCGAGTCGCTGCCGCTACTGCCTGCGCTCATGCCCTGTGGTCTAGTGTAATAAGCGCCCCGGGCCGCTAGCATCTGCGCCAGCCCTGAAGTCCCTTATATAAGGAAATAGCCGATGCGTCTTTCCCGTCGTCCGCGTGTTGCCCTGCTTGCCGTCGCCTTGTCCGCCGCTCTTGCCGGGCTGGTGGTTTCGCCGCAGCAGGCCGTGGCCCAGGTCGCTGGCAGCCGCCAGGTCGAGATCAAATACGACGAGTTCACCCTGCCCAATGGTTTGCGGGTGATCGTGCACACCGACCGCAAGGCGCCCATCGTGGCGGTAAACCTGTGGTACCACGTAGGCAGCAAGAACGAGCAGCCCGGTCGCACCGGCTTCGCCCACCTGTTCGAGCATCTGATGTTCCAGGGCTCGGAGAACCACAAGTCGGAATACTTCGAACCCTTTGAGCTGGTAGGCGTCACTGACCAGAACGGCACCACCAACCAGGACCGCACCAACTACTTCCAGAACGTGCCCAGCACCGCGCTGGACATGGCGCTGTGGATGGAATCGGACCGCATGGGTCACTTGCTGGGTGCGATCGATCAGAAATCCCTGGACGAGCAGCGCGGGGTGGTCCAGAACGAAAAGCGCCAGGGTGAGAACCAGCCGTATGGCCGCCGCATCAGCGCCAAGATCTTCGAGGCCCTGTACCCGGCCGGACATCCGTACAGCTGGCAGACCATCGGTTCGATGGCCGACCTGGATGCGGCCACCCTGGAGGACGTGAAAACCTGGTTCAAGAGCTGGTACGGACCCAACAATGCGGTACTGGTGCTGGCCGGTGACATCGACCTGAAGACCGCCAGGCAGAAAGTGACCCAGTACTTCGGTGACATCCCGGCCAGCGCGACGCTGGCCGACATGCCGACCAACATCCCTACCCGCACCCAGGACACCCGCGAGACTGTGCCTGACCGCGTGCCGCAAGTGCGCATCTACCGCGCCTGGCCAGTTGCCGAGCTGGGCAGCAAGGACGCCACCCTGCTGGACCTGTTCGCTGAAGTGCTGGGCGGCAGTGCCTCCTCGCGCTTCGACACGCGGCTGGTGCACGGGGACAAGAGTGCCGACAACGCCAGCGCCTATACCTGGAGCAGCGAAATCAGCGGCACGTTCTTCCTGCTGGCCACGGTGAAGGAAGGCGTGGACGCCGCCAAGGTCGAAAAAACCATGGACGAAGAGCTGCAGCGCCTGATCAACGAAGGTCCGAGCGCCGCCGAACTGGAGCGGGCCAAGGTCACCACCCGGGCCGGTTTCGTGCGCGGCATCGAGCGCATCGGCGGCTTCGGCGGCAAGTCCGATGTGTTGGCCCAATGCGCCGTGTATGCCGGCAAGCCCGACTGCTACAAGACCGAGCTGGCTGATATCGACGCGGCCACGCCCGCCCTGGTCCAGGCCGCGGCCAAAAAATGGCTGGGCACGGGTTCGCACACCTTGCTCGTGCAGCCAAGTGACACGCCGGCCTCGTCGCTACCTGAAAAGGTAGTCGCTGCGCCCGCGGCCAAGCCGGCCGAGATTCCCGCCGTCGATCCCCGCTTCAAGACCGTCAAGACCAGCGTCGACCGCAGCAAGGGCGTGCCGCAGACCACTTCCTTCCCTGATCTGAAGTTCCCGGCGCTGGAGCGCGCCACACTGTCCAACGGCATGCAGGTGGTACTGGCCGAACGCCATGAAACCCCGGTGGTGCAACTCTCGATTGAATTTCCGGGCGGCTATACCGCTGACGTCGGCAAGAAGCTGGGCACGGCCAATTTCGCCATGCAGATGCTGGACGACGGCGCCGGCCCCTATAGCGCGTTGGAACTGGCGGCACGCCAAGAAGACCTGGGCGCGCAGATCGGCGTCGGTGCCGGCCTGGATTACTCCGCCGTGGGACTCTCGGCACTCAGCGACAAGCTGCCCGAATCGCTGGACCTGCTGGCTGATGTACTGCGCCGGCCAAGCTTCGCCCCGGAGGAACTTGAGCGCGTGCGTG
Source organism: Pseudoxanthomonas sp. (assembly GCA_039927795.1). Classification (GTDB taxonomy): domain Bacteria; phylum Pseudomonadota; class Gammaproteobacteria; order Xanthomonadales; family Xanthomonadaceae; genus Pseudoxanthomonas_A. The sequence continues at coordinate 4,456 of JBDSUI010000002.1, read as the reverse complement.
CCACCTGGATTGCCGGCATCAAGCAGGAAAAAGCGCGTCCGCAGACCGCAGCGATGCGCATCATGCCACCGCTGCTCTACGGCCAAGGTCACCCCTACGCCATCCCCTTCACTGGCAGTGGTACCGAAGCTTCAATTGCCTCGCTGACCCGTGAGGACCTGCTTGCCTACCACGGCAACTGGCTGCAGCCCGACAAGGCCCGTATCGTGGTGGTGGGCGACACCACCCTGAAGCAGATCCTGCCGCTGCTGGAAAAGCGCCTGGGTGACTGGAAGACGCCAGCCGGCGCGCCCGCGCTGCCAAGCGTACCCACGGTGGCTGCGCCCGCGGCCAACCATGTCTACCTGATCAACCAGCCCGGCGCGACCCAGTCCAACGTCTATGTCGGCCAGTTGATCCCGCCGACCGGCGATGCCGGCAGTATTGATTTCGACTTCGCCAATGGCGTGCTCGGTGGCGAGTTCACTTCGCGTCTCAACAGCAATCTGCGCGAAGACAAGCACTGGGCCTACGGTTCCTACAGCAGCGCCAGCAACACCCTGGGCCAGCGCCCGTGGTTTGCCTCGGCGGCGGTGCAGACCGACAAGACCGCCGAATCGGTGAATGAATTGCGTAGCGAGATCACCGCCTTCGCCAGCGGCCAGAAGCCGGCTACCCTCGCCGAGATTGCCAAGGTCCGCGCCAGCAACACGCTCAGCCTGCCCGGTGGTTACGAAACCGCGTCGGCAGTGCAGGCGCAGATCAGCAGCAACCTGCGTTACGGGCGCCCGGACGATTACATCGTGCTGTACAAGGCCCGCAACGAGGCAATGACCCCGGCCGAGGTGGGCGCCGCCGCCAAGACCCTGGTACCTGCGTCGCTGATGTATGTGGTGGTGGGCGATCTGTCCAAGGTCGAAGCACCGGTGCGCGCGCTCAAGCTGGGCGAAGTTTCCGTGCTTGACGCTGACGGCAAACCGGTCGCGCCAGCGAAGTAACGGGTGTGGCTCTTCTCCTGCGCGTACTGCCGGGGAAGGGTCGCCTTCTGCACATGGCAAAGTCACCGTTGGCAGGATGGGAGCACGCAGTCCCGCTTCCTCCCAAGTTCAGACCGCCCATCACATACTCAAACGCGTTCCCGCCTACAGGATGTCCCCATGCGCTTGCCCCTGATTGCTGCTTCGGTGGTTGTGATGCTGTCCGCGTGCACCTGGGTGCAGATGGCACCTGAAGCCGGTGGGGTGCGCGTCATTGCCGCCGGTCCGGCCCCGGTGGACTGCGAAAAACGTGGCGACATAACGGTTTCGGTGAAAGGCAGCGTAGCGTTCTATGAACGCAATGCCTTGCGCGTTCGCGACGAGCTGGAGACCTTGGCCCGCAACGAAGCCCCGGGCATCCAGGCCAACACGGTGCAGCCCCTGGGCGACCCCACCGAGGGCGACCAGCGTTTCGCCGCCTATCACTGCAGCGGTCGTTGAGCGCCGTATCGTGGCCGCGAACGCCTTCGGCGCAGTGGGGTGAAGGCGTACTCACCGGCACCGCCTGGGCGAGACGACGTTCAGTTTCGCGGTAACGGGCGTGCGATCAGGTCCGGAAGCCGGTAATCTTGTCGCCCCTTCGCCCAGCCTCGGCGCACCCCCAGATGCTCTTCCAGAACGTCTCCATCGCGGGACTGGCGCACGTCGATGCGCCGCACACCCTGACTTCCAAAGCCATCAACGAGCAGTTGAAGCCGACCATGGAGCGTCTGGGCATCCGCACTGACGTGCTGGGCGATATTGCCGGCATCCACGCGCGCCGCCTGTGGGACGACGACCAGCAAGCCTCGGACGTGGCCACTCTGGCGGGACGCCTGGCGATGGAAGATGCCGGTGTGACGGCCGACCAGATTGGCCTGCTGGTCAACACCTCGGTAAGCCGTGATTACCTGGAGCCGTCCACGGCCAGCATCGTGTCGGGCAACCTGGGCATGGGTGAGGATTGCCAGAACTTCGACGTCGCCAATGCCTGCCTGGCCTTTATCAATGGCATGGACATCGCGGCGCGGATGCTTGAGCGTGGCGAGATCGACTATGCCCTGGTCGTGGATGGCGAAACCGCCAACCTCGCCTACAAGATGACCCTGGAGCGCATGCTGTCCCCGGACGTCACCGAGGAGCAGTTCCGCAGTGAACTTGCCACCCTGACCCTGGGTTGTGGCGCCGCCGCCATGGTCATGTCACGCAGCGACCTGACCCCGGACGCGCCCCGCTACAAGGGCGGCGTGACCAAGGCCGCCACGCAGTGGAACACCCTGTGCCGCGGCAACCTGGATCGCATGGTCACCGATACCCGCCTGTTGCTGATCGAAGGCCTGAAACTGGCCCAGAAGACCTTCGCTGCCGCCAAGATCGCACTGGGCTGGGCCGTGGATGAACTGGACCAGTTCGTCATCCACCAGGTCAGCCAGGTGCACACCCAGGCCTTCATCAAGGCCTTCGGCATCGACCCGAAGAAAGTGCTGACCATCTTTGGCGAACACGGCAACATCGGCCCGGCCAGCGTGCCAATCGTGCTGAGCAAGCTCAAGCAGCTGGGTCGCCTGAAGAAGGGCGACCGCATCGCATTGCTGGGCATCGGTTCGGGGCTGAATTGCTCCATGGCCGAAGTGGTCTGGTAAGTTTTTTGCAGCCGTTGGAAGCCGATGCTTCCAACGGCTGATCTGGCGCGTTCCGCGCGCGCCTGTCGATTCTCCAGGTATTGATGTCGGCCATTCGGGTTGGCAGCCTCCCAAGCCAACGCAGTTCATTCCTGTCATCCCCGCGAAGGCAGGGATCCAGCGACTTCAGCGCGCGGCGAATGCGAGCGCGGATTGCCGCTTGGCCCACTTCGCTTTTGAAATTCGAAGGTCACCGGCACCGGATCGTCTTTGGACAACGGATTGCGCATTCAGCGATGGGCGACCATGCGCGCAAGGTCCAGGATTGGGCGATGGCGAATCCGATCCGGGATGCATTCCGTTTGTGGTGTGCCGATTGTAAAGCCTGCCGTAATTTGCATTCGGCGGAATAGGTGCCTGCGCCCGCCTGGCAACCACAAGGATTCGGTGATGCGACTACGCCTGCCATGGCCCGGACTGGGCTCGATGCTTCTTCTGTCTGCCTGCAGCTTTCCCGTTGATTCCGGAAGCCTCGCCACGCGGTACCAGCAAAACCCACACCCTACACAGCGCTATGACCTCACCTTGACCATTACCAATGCGCCCAGTGAGTTTGCATCGGTGAAAAGCACAATGCTTGATGACGTGGTCAACTCGCAGTGTCTGCCGCCGCCAAGCAGCAATCCCCAAGGTAAAAGCAATCACATGAAGCGCCCCGCGCCGTTTGAAATGCCCCGAGTCTCGGACACCAAGTACACGGGGATGGGCTACACGGACTTCTACTGGACGAGGACTATTACGGCAGAAGTCCCTTTAATTGGAAGTTGCTGGATATCGGGTTACATGTAAAAGCGACCGAAGCCAAGGAAGTTCCATGTAGCAGCATTCACTGTTTGCAATCACACCTGACCAAATAAGAATCACCGACAACGGGATCATTGTTACTCAGTTGCCTTACGTGTTTGAGAGCCGCCATGTCGCACTTCATGTCGCGAGATGACTTCAATATACCGAATGCGACTGTTCTATCTACCCTGTTTTCGTGGTAGATGATTTCTACAGGATGGCTAATAAGTCCCGGGCCTGATTCGCTTTTGCACACAACGTCCCGAATCAAGATAGGCGCTGCAGCTTGCTTTTGAGTTACATCCAATTTGGTCTGCTTGGCCTGCTGGATTGGCGAGCAGCCTGTCGCGAGCACGGTGAGAAGGATCGAAGTGAATCGCATAATGGCTAACTCGTGATTTATGACGTAGAAGGAGCGACGAAAAAGGCTTTCCGCAACACCTTATCAAGAGAAGTGTTCTTGTCGAAAGCATTTAGTACCCAAATCCGGATTATGGACTGAGTGGTCCAGGCAAGTTCAAGTCAGGAATACAGCAGAATTCGTTCTCCGTCATTCTCACGCAAGGAAGTGCAGCCATGACCATGGACAGTCAGCAATACGCCGACCTGGTTGCCCACGGGTATGGGGTTGAAGTGGATGGCAAGAAAGGTCAGATGGAGCATAGGGTCGGCGAGAAGATCGACCTGGAAGGTGTGACCTACAAAGTCCTGGAATACATGGACAAGCCTTCGGGTTACCAAGGCGCAATCTATAAACGCGTGGAGACAGGTGAGATTGTTGCCGTCCACCGTGGCGCCGAGTTCGACCGTGAGGCGATCAAGGATGGTGCCGCAAGCGATCACTTCGGCGAATTCCGCATTCATGCCAGCGAACAAGACAGGGCAATTGCAGGCCCGTTGAACGTCCATCGCATGCAACATTTTTCGTTTCAGGAAGCGTGATATGCAGCTCTATCGTTCATGGCTGGTGCTGGCACTCATACTCGCCTTGGC
>JBDSUI010000001.1:0-8769 GCA_039927795.1 Pseudoxanthomonas sp. | reverse complement strand
CAAGGGCATTCCCTACATTGTCAACTCGGCGATGGTGGCCGCTGCGGTGCTGGTGGGCTTTGGGGCTGTGGGCGGACTCTTCCTGGGCGGCCTGATGACACTGCGTCCCGACCATGACCCTTACATCACCCGGGTCTATGCAGCGCTGGATAAGGGCCGTACGGCCGTGGTCGTACATTCCTTCACCCGCGAGCAGAACGCGCAGGCGTCGGCGTTCCTGAAGCAGTACAGCGACGAGGTTGTCGGTACGCTCTAGGCCAGATGCCATGGTGAAAACGCCATGGTGGAACCTGCTGACAAGAACTGCAGGAAAAGCCCTGGTCCCGGCGCCTCACAATGCGTTGCTCGCTCGGCGATGGCGTGCGTGCGGGCCAGAAAGCCGCAGCGGCAGTCAACACAGCTGTTTTTGGTCAAGAGCCAAGCGCATTGTGAAGGTACCTTTCGGGACGGTGCTGCTGCTGGAGCGGCGTCATGGTGCTGCAATGAGGACTGATGGTGTCGAAGCCGGCTACCCATTCGCGGTACCCTAGGCAGGCAGCAAGGCATTCGGCGGGCTTGTTTGATCTAGATCAAGTCGCCTGTGTGCCAAGTCCGGAAAATGCAGTCCAGAAAAGTCAAAGGCAGGTAAATGAGCGAACAGGGCATTCGGCCAACAGCCGGCGGTGACAGCGGCTTGGCCGGTTTCTACAACGACAAGGTGGTGCGTCAGTTCACCATTGCCTCGATCATCTGGGGCATCATCGGCATGGCGGTAGGCGCGCTGATTGCCGCGCAGCTTTACTGGCCGGCGCTGAACTTCGATACGGCCTGGCTCAGTTTTGGCCGCCTGCGCCCGATCCATACCAATGGTGTCATCTTTGCCTTCGGCGGCTCGGCACTGTTTGCCACCAGCTTGTATATCGTGCAGCGAACCTGCCATGTGCGCCTGATTTCCGACCGCTTGGCGTCGTTCGTGTTCTGGGGCTGGCAGCTGTGCCTGGTGGCCGCGGTGATCACTTTGGCCGCGGGCATGACCCAGGCCAAGGAATACGCCGAAATGGAATGGCCGGTGGACGTGCTGATCACCATCGTGTGGGTGGCCTATGCCGTGCTGTTCTTCGGCACCATTGCCAAGCGCCGCGTCAAGCATATCTACGTGGCCAACTGGTTCTTCGCCGCCTACATCATCACCATTGCCTTGCTGCACATCGTCAACAACCTGGCGATCCCGGTCAGCTGGACCAAGTCGTACTCGGTCTACACGGGCGCAGTCGATGCGATGGCGCAATGGTGGTATGGCCATAACGCGGTCGGCTTCATGCTGACCACCAGCTACCTGGGAATGATGTATTACTTCGTGCCCAAGCAGGCCGGACGCCCTATTTATTCCTATCGCCTGTCGATCGTGCATTTCTGGGCGCTGATCTCGGTGTACATGTGGGCCGGCCCGCACCATCTTCATTACACCGCCCTGCCCGACTGGGTGCAGTCGGTGGGCATGGTGTTCTCCATCGTGCTGCTGGCGCCGTCATGGGGCGGTGCGATCAACGGCATCATGACCCTGTCAGGCGTGTGGCATAAGCTGCGCACCGATCCGATCCTCAAGTTCCTGATCGTCGCGCTGAGTTTCTACATGATCGCGACCTTCGAGGGCCCGCTGCTGTCGATCAAGACGGTGAACTCGCTGAGCCACTACACCGACTGGACCGTGGGCCACGTGCACGCTGGTGCGCTGGGCTGGGTGGCGATGATCACCATCGGCTCGCTGTACTCGATGTACCCGCGCACCCTCGGCCTGCAGGGCATGTTTTCTACCCGGCTGATCGACCTGCATTTCTGGATGCATACCATTGGCGTGGTGTTCTACATCTGCGCGATGTGGATCGCTGGTGTCACCCAGGGCCTGATGTGGCGTGCCACCAATAGCGACGGCACCCTGACCTACTCCTTCGTCGAATCGCTTAATGCCACCTACCCTTACTACTTGGGCCGCTTGGCCGGTGGGCTGCTGGTGCTGGCTGGCATGTGCGTGATGGCCTGGAATTTCTGGCGTACCTGGCAGCTGGGCCGCGAAGCGGCACCCATGCCGGTACTCGCCCCCGAAGCAGCCGCGGCGCGGGCTTGAGGAAGATATAAATGAGTCTTGGACACGAAAAGATCGAGAAAAACGTCGGCCTGCTGATTGTGCTGATTGCGGTGGCGGTTTCGCTGGGAGGCCTGGCTGAAATCGTGCCGTTGATGCACCAGGCCGAGGCGGTGACCCCGCTGCCCGGCGTCAAGCCTTATCCCGCGTTGCAACTTGCTGGCCGTGATGTGTATGTGCGCGAAGGCTGTGGCAACTGCCATACGCAGATGATCCGCACCCTGCGCTTCGAGACCGAACGCTACGGACATTATTCGCTGGCCGGTGAATCGGTATACGACCGTCCGTTCCTGTGGGGCTCCAAGCGCACGGGCCCGGACCTGGCCCGGATTGGAGGGCGTTACTCCGATGACTGGCATCGCGTGCACCTGGACGATCCGCGCGCCGTGGTGCCCGAATCCAACATGCCGGCTTTCCCGTGGCTGGCGCAGAACGCCATCGATGGCGCAGGACTGGCCGGCAAGATGCGCACGCTGCAAGGCATGGGCGATCCCTACACCGATGCCGAGATCACCCAGGCGCCGAAGGATGTCGCCGACAGTACCGAGCTGGATGCCGTGGTCGCCTATCTGCAAGGCCTCGGCAAGCACGCACCCAAGGGGGGTTGAGACATGCTTTCCGGAATTATCACCGTCGCCCTGCTGTTGCTGTTCCTTGGCGGCTGGATCTGGGCTTGGCGCCCGGCGCGCAAGGCGGGCTTCGACGCCGCCGCACGGCTGCCGCTGGATGACACCCCGGCTGCGGGCGACCACGAGGGGCAGCGTCGATGATTACCACCAGTTGGTCGTGGTACGTAATCGTCCTCGTCGCGATCAATATCTTTGGGCTGGTCTGGTTGCTGTGGTACACGGCAAAGCGCCGCCCGGGCGATCCCAAGCCCGATGAAACCAGTCATTACTGGGATGGCGACATCACCGAGTACAACAAGCCGATGCCGCGCTGGTGGATCCAGGGCTTCTATCTGACCATCCTGTTCGCACTTGCCTACTTAGCCTGGTACGGCGGGCTGGGCAAGTACGCCGGTTACAGCGGCTGGACCTCGCAGCAGGAACATGCGGTGGACAAGGCCGCGTCCGATGCCAACCTGGCTGAGACCTTCCGCCCTTACGACGGTCTGCCGATCGACCGTCTGGCGGGCGACCCGGAAGCACTCAAGCTGGGCGCCTCGATCTTCGCCAACACCTGTGCCACCTGCCACGGCTCCTCGGCGCAGGGGGCGATCGGCTATCCCAACCTGTCTGACAGCATCTGGCATTGGGGCGGCGAACCCGACGTGATCCTGCAGACCGTGCTCAACGGCCGCGAAGGCGTGATGCCCGAATGGGGCAGCGTGCTGACCAGCATGGGCGGCGACAATGCGGTTGACTACACCGTGGCCTACGTACGTGCCCTGGGCACGCCAGGCCAGTCGGTACAGAACGACTATCTGGCCTCGCAAGGCAAGAAGCTGTACGACGGGGTCTGCGTGGCCTGCCATGGCGTGGAAGGCAAGGGCAACAAGGAATTGGGCGCCCCTGACCTGACCGACGACTACTGGATGTACGGCAGCAGCAAGGAAAGCCTGCGCCAGACCATTTCCAAGGGCCGTCACGGGGTCATGCCGGCGCATCGCGAGCTGTTGGGTGAAACGCGCGCACGCCTGGTTGCAGCCTATGTCTGGTCGCTGTCCAACCCGTCGGGTGCCAAGGCCAAAGTACAGCCACCGGCTGCCGCCGCAGCCCCGGAAAGTGGCCTGCAGTGAGCGTGTTTGCGCCACCGCCGTTCGACCATCCGCCGCGGCCACTGGCCCAACGGATCGGCGCGATTGCGTGGCCAAGCTTCTTCGCCGCGTGCGTGGCATCGATGGTGTTCTTCGCCTTCGTCGATCCGCTGGACCTGCGTGACATCACCTTTCCGGACATCCAGATCACCAGGAGCATGGGTTACACCATCGCCTTCTTCATGTTCTGGTTGGCGACTGCGTCGTCCAGTCTCTTCACCTGGCTGCTGCTGCGGCCAGCCAGCCGCTTCAACCGGGCATTGCCGCCCGAGTAGACGTTCGTGACCAAGAAAATCGACATAGACCTGCTGGATGACGGCGGGTCGCACTACACCAAGGAACGCAAGGTCTACCCGCGCGACGTATCCGGACGCATGGACCGGCTGCGCAAGCTGTCGGTGTTCTGGCTGCTGGGCATGTATTACCTGTTCCCATGGCTGAGTTGGGATGGCCGCCAGGCGGTGCTGTTTGACCTGCCCGCTCGCAAGTTCTACATCTTCGGGTTGACCTTCTGGCCGCAGGATTTCAGTTTCCTGGCCATGTTGCTGGTGATCCTGGCGCTGGTGCTGTTCTTTGTCACCGCACTGGCCGGACGTTTGTGGTGTGGCTTTGCCTGTCCGCAGACGGTGTGGACCGAAACCTTTATGTGGATGGAGCGCTGGACCGAAGGCGACCGCGCCAAGCGCATGAAGCTGGATGCGGGTCCGTGGAACCGCGAGAAAATATTGCGCAAGGGCAGCAAGCATTTCCTGTGGCTGGTATTTGCGCTGTGGACCGGCTTTACGTTCGTCGGATTCTTCACCCCCATTACCAGCCTGGGCGCGCGGCTGTGGCCGTTCGCCTGGAACGGCTGGGAAATTTTCTGGGTGCTCTTCTATTCGTTCGCCACCTGGATGTGGGCTGGCATCCTGCGCGAGCAGATGTGCAAGTACATGTGCCCGTACGCCCGCTTCCAGAGCGCGATGTTCGACCGCAACACCATGATCATCGCCTACGATCCCATGCGCGGCGAACCGCGTGGGCCGCGCAAGCGTGGCATGGGCGATGTGATCGAACGTGGCCGCGACTTGCTGGACAAGTTCACTGCCTACGACTACGTGTTCCGCGCGGCCCGCCACCCCAGCGCCGCTGATTCGCGCGCCCAGGCCCGCGGCACCATCACCTTCGATGCGGCAGCCAGCATCGTGGTCGAACCACTGCCCAAATTTGCCGCCGAGGAGCTAGGCGACTGCATCGACTGCACTATCTGCGTGCAGGTGTGCCCAGTGGGAATCGACATCCGCAACGGCCTGCAATACGAATGCATTGCCTGCGGACTGTGCATCGACGCCTGCGACAACGTCATGGACCTGATGGGCTTCCGCCGCGGGCTGATACGCTATTCCACCCAGAACGCGATCGACGGCAAGCCCTCGCGCGTGCTGCGTCCACGCATCGTGATCTACGGCCTGCTGTTGCTGGGACTGATCGCGGCGTTCGCCTGGGGTGTCGGCACGCGCAGCCCGCTGATCGTTGAAGTCCTGCGCGACCGCAATGCCCTGTACCGGGTAGGCGCCGAGGGTATCGAGAACGGCTATACGCTGAAGCTGGTCAACAAGACCGACGCCGACCAGCGTTACCGCATCGTGCTGGAGTCTTCCACCCCGGGCATTGCCCTGGCGGCCGCCACGCCGGAGTCCTTCAGTGCTGACGCCGAGCAGGTGCTGTCGGTGCCGCTTGAAGTGACCGCCCCGGACACCACCCGCGGCCGCCATGACGTGCGCTTCGTAATCCAGACCGCCGACGGCAAGACCCGCAAGACGGTTGAAAGCAGTTTCTTCGGACCCCTGTGATGAATTCCCCCAAGCTCCCGCAAGACCCGCGCTGGCCGCATACACCCACGCAAGTCCGGCCACGGCAAGACCCGCCCACACCGGAACGGGCCAGGACTTCGCCCTGGCGACTGCCGATAATCTGGTTGGTGATCGGGTTGCCGCTGGCGTCGGTCGTGGCCGGAATCATCATGATCGTCGTAGCCGGCGGCAGCGATGCGATTGATACCTCGCCCGACCAGGTCCGGCGCACTGCGCAGATCCAGACTACCGACCTGGGGCCTGACCAGGTGGCGGGCGCGGCCAAGCTCAGCGCCATCGTGCGACTGGACCCGGAGCACAAGCGGGTGGAAGTCCTGCCGGTGAGTGGCGACTTCGAACGCAATTCTCCACTACGACTGGCACTTGCCCACCCGACCCGCGCCGATCTGGACCTGGAATTGATGCTGCAGCCCACCGAGCTGGGCTGGCGCACCGTGGCCGATATCGATGCCAGCCACGACTGGAACGTGCGCCTGGGTCCGCTGGACGCGCACTGGCGCTTGCAGGGGCGTCTGCCCAAGGGCCAACTGGCTACCAACGTGCGGCCGCGGCTGGAAGCCCGGTAGGCGATGCGATGGCGGTGGCGCTGACCCCCGGCGTGCCCGTACGCGATGAAGGGCTTCTGGCCGACAATCCAGGCTGCCACCACTGCGGGGAAATCCTGCCTGCCCTGCCCGCCCGGCTGCTGCTGGATGGCCGCTGGCGCGAATTCTGCTGCGATGGCTGCGCCGCCGCCGCACAGTGGATCGGCGACGCCGACCTGGACGACTACTACCGCCTGCGCAGCAAGCTGTCGGCACGGGTGCGCACCGAACCGGTGGATCTGTCGGTCTGGGACCGCGACGAAGTGCTGGCCGAGCACGCCTACGAGGTGGAAGGTGGTCGCGAGATCACCCTGCTCACCGACGGCATGCGCTGCGCCGCGTGCGCCTGGCTGATCGACCGTGTGCTGGCCCGCGAACCGGGGGTAATAGAGGCCAGCGCCAACGCGGTCACCGGTCGCGTCCGCCTGTCCTGGGACCCGGCCCGCACCAGCCTGTCGAAACCCTTGCAGCGCCTGCTGGCGCTGGGCTACCGGCCCTACCTGGGCACCGGCGAGGCCAGCGAGCGTCAGCGCCGCCGCGACCGCAACCGCGCCCTGGCCCGCATCGGCATCGCCGGGCTTGGATCCATGCAGGCGATGATGTTTGCCGAGGCGCTGTACCTGGATTTCGGCAACACCATGCCGCTGCCCACCCGGGATTTCTTCCGCTGGATCACGTTCCTGGTGTCCACTCCGGTGGTGTTCTACGCCGGCTGGCCGTTCCTGGTCGGGGCCTGGCGCGAGCTGCGTCAGCGCCAGCCGGGCATGGACACCCTGATTGGTGGCTCTACCCTGCTGGCCTATTTCGCCAGTGTGTTCGAAACCATGCGCGGCGGAGCACATGTCTGGTATGACGCCGCGGTGATGTTCGTGTTCCTGCTGTCGTGCGCGCGTATGCTGGAACAGCGCGCACGCAATATCGCCAATGCCCAGGTCGATGCGCTGGCCCGCGCCCGGCCCGCCTTTGCGACACGCCAGCGCAGCGACGGCAGCCGCGAAACCGTGCCGATCAGCGCCCTGCTCACCGACGACATTGCCTGCGTGGCGGTGGGCGAAGTGGTGCCGGCCGACGGCCTGTTGCTGGAGCCGGCCTGCTTCGAAGAGGCCTTGCTCACCGGCGAATCACATCCCATGGAAAAAGCAGTGGGTGACCGGGTGTTTGCCGGTACCGTGTGTCGTGAACGGCCGGCGCGGCTGCGGGTGACCGAAACCGGCAGCGCCACGCGCCTGTCGCAACTGGCGCGCCTGGTTGACCAGGCGCAGTCACAGCGCCCGGCGCTGGCCCGCAATGCCGAGCATATTTCCCGCTATTTCGTTGGCGGCTTGCTGCTGGCGGCGATTGCGGTCTACGGTTTCTGGCGCGCCTACGATCCAGCCCGTGCCTTCGAAGTAACGCTGGCGCTGCTTGTGATCAGCTGTCCCTGCGCGCTGTCGCTGGCAGTGCCGGCCGCACTCGCCGCCGCCCACGGCGCGCTGGCCAGGCTGGGTGTGCTGCCGCTGCGCGACAACGCGCTGGAACGGCTGGCGGGCGCCACCGATATCGTGTTCGACAAGACCGGCACCCTGAGTGACGGTCACCCGGTGCTGGTCGGGGTGGAGGTCTTTGCCGGCATCGATCAAGCGCAGGCGCTGCGCATCGCGGCGGCGCTGGAACGCGACGGTGGCCATCCCATCGCCCGCGCCTTCGCTGCGATCGGTGCAAGCAAGGGTGTGGCCGATGACGCCCTCGCCGAGGCGGTGCGCGCCGTCCCGGGTCGTGGTATCGAAGGCCGGGTCGACGGCCGGCACTGGCGCCTGGGCCAGGCCGGCTTTGCCGCTGCAGTCGCCGATGACGGACGTATCTGGCTAGGGGACGGCGAGCGCCCGGCGGCGCGTTTCACCCTGCAGGAATCCCAGCGCGAAGACGCCCGCGCGGCCATCGATGCCTTGCGCGCGCAAGGCCTGGTCGTCCACCTGTCCAGCGGAGATGGTGAGCCAGCCGTACGTCATTTCGCCGCACAGGTCGGCATTGAACAGGCGCATGCGCGGCAGTCGCCGGAGGACAAGCTGGCCTATGTGCACGCACTGCAAGGCCAGGGGCGCCGGGTGGCCATGGTCGGGGACGGCCTGAACGATGCGCCAGTGCTGGCCGGGGCCGACGTTTCCCTGGCGATGGGCGAAGGCGCGGCGCTGGCCCAGCGTGCCGCCGACCTGGTCCTGACCGGCACGTCGCTGATGCGCATTCCACAGGCGATCGTGACCGCCCGGTTGACCCGGCGGGTGATCCGCCAGAATCTGGGCTGGGCGCTGGGCTATAACCTGCTGGCCCTGCCGCTCGCTGCCGCCGGCATGGTGACGCCGTGGCTGGCCGCACTGGGCATGGCCGTGTCTTCGCTGATTGTCACCGTCAACGCACTGCGCCTGACCCGTCCGGGGTCGGCCACGGGAACCTCGCCATGACTCTTCTGCTGTT